>JANMRJ010000315.1:0-1513 GCA_031370985.1 Acidimicrobiales bacterium | reverse complement strand
CTCTGCTTCGATGCGGTCGATCTGGTGGTTGTTGCCATCGACGAGGGCCACCCAGGTCCGGGAGTGGGCCGGGTCACGCCGCTCGGCCTCGTCGAAGATCTTTGCGATCACCGAGGCCGCGTCTTCGACCACGCTGGCAGTCACCCACTTGGCGGTGGCCTTGGGCGCCGGTGGCGGAGCTTCGCCCGCCTTGGAGGCCAACACGTCGCCCGGCGTGCGGACCACGGGAGCGAGGTCGTAGACGGCGCCGACCTCAGCGAGGCGTTTGCGGTTGCGCTTCTCTCCTCTGGACAAGCGGCACTTGAGCTTGTTGGTCGCCTCGGCTGCTGCTTTGGCGGTGGCGGGACGGAGGGCATCGGGTCGCATGACGATGCCCTTGCCATCGGCGGAGATGACCAGCACGTCGTCGGGCGCAGCCTCGGGGGCGGGCCGGGTGGCGTAGAAGTCCTCGACGTCGGCCGCGCCGGCCTGGGCCAGAGCTTCGACCTGGCGCTTGGCGACATGGGTCCCGGTGGCGCGTTCGATCGCCTCGGCGGCCTCCTCGAAGGACCCTCTCGTCGCTTCGATGGCCGCCAGCCGGCGTAAACCGTGGCTGTGCAGCCCGCCGGGCAGGTTGAGTGCCCCATCGGCTGGGTACAGGTTCGCCTGCCCTCGGTGGCGATAAGCGATGCGGGTCACGTCGAGCGCGCCGAAGATCGTCTGCAACGGGCGTCGGTGCCCGGACTCGGCCGTCCCGTGGGTCTTGGCGTTGGCAGCCACCACGGCCAGACGGGTCTCCCGCAGTGCACGCAGGTCCATCTGGTCGGCGAACAGCTGGCGCAACAGCTCTCGGCCCCGCTGGTCGAGGCATGATTCCAGCTCGGCGTGCTCGAGGGCAACCGCCTCATCGCCGCCGATCCAGGCGAGGAGGTCCTCAACCAGGGCCCGCGAGGAAGTGAAGGCGTCGGGGGAAGTCTCGACTGGCATCTCTGGCTCCAATCCGCGATGAATCGTCGCGGAGGGCGAGGATAGGGTGTGCGGGTGCCCGAGAGGTGGACCGGCCCCACCGCCGCCCAGCGCCGAGCCCAGACCAGGATCGCCAAAGCCATCGCCGGCCTCGGCTTGTGCCTCCCCGGATCGGTCACCACCCGTTCCTACCGTTGCGGGAAGACCAACTGTGGCTGCCACGCCGACCCGCCACGCCTGCACGGCCCCTACATCCAATGGACCCGGCAGGTCGACGGCAAGACCGTTCACACCAACCTCAGCGAGGAACAACTCGCCGACTACCAGCAGCTCTTCGACAACGCCCGACACCTACGGGAACTGCTCGAGCAACTCGAAGTCCTCGCGCTCGGGGCCATCCGCTCCGATGGTCACTCCAAGTGATGGAGTCACCCGGTCTGACCACACCGAGCGCTCGCAGGGGCACCTCTACGGGAGCCGCACCCGAATGAAATGCAGATGGAAGCGGGGGTGCTTGGCCAGCCAGGCCTGCACGTTCGGGTGCTTGTGGGTGCCGTAGTTGTCCAAG
>JANMRJ010000286.1:0-1268 GCA_031370985.1 Acidimicrobiales bacterium | reverse complement strand
TGGTCTGAGCCCCGATCGAGAAACGAACGCCGGGGTCTCCGGGTGTCGGAGAGCGCTTGGACGGGGTCGAGCGGCGAGGCGCTCATTGCCGAGAGATGGGCTTCGCTTCCTCGCGTAGCGGCGAAGACATGGCATTTCCTCGACGGGACCGTCGGTGGACTTTCGTAGTTCTGCCAGAACGCCGTGACCAGGATGATGCTGGTCACGCTGCTCGGGCGAGAGCCTCAGACCAGATCCCGGCAGGACCACTCCATCGGGCTGGCCCTCGCGTAGTCGGGCACTGGCGGCGGCTGGCATCCTGGAGGGGTGCCCCGCTACTTCCGCCTCGAGCGCTACCCGGCAAGTACGTGGCCATCGAGATGGCCACCGACGAGGTCGTCCTCATAACGGACACGCCCCAGGAGCTGCACGAGCAGATCCAGGCCAAGGGCCTTCTCAACGTTGCCGTCATGCGTGCTCCGCGAGCGGACGAATCACTCTCCGTCTGGCGGACGATGGGTGTTGATGACTGAGGCGAAGAAGCAGCGCGAGCGCAGGGGTGAGCTGCTCCCCGATGAGGCCGCGTTCGTGGTCCGGGGTGATCTGCTCGATCCGGCCGTCCTCGCCGAGTCGGCACAGGAGAACCACGCCATTTATGGCTTCTACGGCGTGTCGGTGTTCGCCGAGGTCGGCGGGATCACGTGGGAGGAGATCGCGGCAACCAAGCTCCGGCGAGCCGACTGGGTGGTGCTCTTCACCGCTCGGGCGCTCCTTGCCAACGGGCTGGACCTGTGGGACACGGGTCAGGTGCCGCACTACGACATCGTCCACGACGACCTTGATCAGCTCGTCGGGCGTATCCTGGGTTGCGAGCACCGAGTGGTGCAGAATCCGCTATGAGCGGAAGGAGAGCCGCCGTGACGCCCCCGATCGACCTTCGAAGCGACCTCAATGCCGAAGATGACAACGGCGAGAACTGGGCGCTGCTCACCAACGCCGCCGATCCGTCGCGGGTTCGAGTCGGCGCCCTGGTGGTCGCAGGCACGCCCCGGTTCTGGTCAGTAGTTCGGATCACGGCGGTTGACCCCGACGGCCAGGTCCACTTCGTGCAGCTCGACGAGAACGACCCGGCTGCTCGCACACTCCTCGCCGCGGTCGCCTGACCAACACGGCGCACGACCGCCCGGAGAGCTGGCCGTCGATCCAGCCCTCAATCTCCTTGTCGCCCGCCTTCGTGATCGACTCCCAGTCGTTGTCAGAACAGGGCTGGTTACCCTCAAGGCGGGCCA
>JANMRJ010000256.1:0-10300 GCA_031370985.1 Acidimicrobiales bacterium | reverse complement strand
CGTCGGCTGGGGCCACGCCCGGCCTGGGATGTCGCCGTCGCGTTCACCGGCGGCCTGATTGCTGCCCCGGCGCGTCGAGCTGGGGTCAAGGGCGGCCGTGAGGCCGTCCCGTAGGGACCGAGCGCCACAGCGAGGCCCTTGGCCTCCACGCGGCCTGAGACGGGCACGCACCCCCTCTGACCTGCGGTTTTGTGCCGTATCAGCTCTTGAACAGGAACTCGGCCTCGTCGGGATCCATGAGCAGCCGTAGCTCCTCTCGCAACAGCTCGTGCTCCGCCAGGGTCGGGTCGGCGTCGACGATGGCGAACGCCACCTCCCGAGCCCGCCCCACCCACTCCTTGTCCCGGCGCAGGCTGGCCAGCTTCAAGTCGCTCTGGCCCTTCTGCCGCGTGCCGAGCACCGTGCCCTCGCCCCGGATCTCCAGGTCGACCTCGGCCAGTTCGAAACCATCGGTGCTGGCCTCGACCGCCTTCAGTCGGGTCTCGGAGTCAGGCGAGGTGGCCGCGCCGAGGAGGTAGCACCACGACTGCTCGGCGCCCCGGCCGACCCGGCCCCGCAGCTGGTGGAGCTGGGCCATGCCGAAGCGGTCGGCGTCCTCGATGACCATCACGGTGGCGTTCGAAACGTCGACACCGACCTCGATCACCGTCGTCGCGACGAGTACGTCGAGCCCGCCGGCCCGGAACGATGTCATCACCGCCTCCTTCTCCTTCGACGGCATCTGGCCGTGGAGTAGGCCCATGCGCAGATCGGGCCACACCTCGGCGCCGAGCCGGGCGAACTCGACCGTCGCCGCCTTCGCCTCGATCTTCTCGGACTCCTCGACGAGGGGGCACACCACGTAGGCCTGGCGGCCGGCGGCCACCTCGCTGGCCACCCGGCCGTAGGCCTCGGCCACCTCGAGCTCCCCGCGCGCCCAGTGGGTCACCACGGGCGAGCGACCGGGCGGCATCTCGTCGAGGACGGTGATGTCGAGGTCGCCGTAGACGGTCATGGCCGCCGTCCGGGGGATCGGCGTGGCCGTCATGACGAGCACGTCGGGGTCGTCACCCTTGCCCCGCAGGGCGGCCCGCTGCTCGACACCGAAGCGGTGCTGCTCGTCGATCACCACCACGCCGAGCGCCCGGAACGCCACCTTCTCCTCGAGCAGGGCGTGGGTACCGATGAGGAGGTCGACGGTGCCATCGGCCAGACCGGCGAGGATCCGGGTGCGCTCCCCCGCCGGCGTGCGGTTGGTGATCAGCTCGACCCGCAGCGGGCGGTCGCCGGTGAGCGTGGCCTCGTCGGGCACGGTCAGCCCACCCAGCACGTGGCGCACCGACAGGCCGTGCTGCTCGGCCAGCACTTCGGTGGGGGCCATGAACGCCCCCTGGAACCCGCCCTGCACCGCCATCAGCAGGGCGGTCACGGCGACGAGCGTCTTGCCGGAACCGACATCGCCCTGGAGCAGCCGGTGCATCGGGTAGACGCCGGCCAGGTCGCCGCCGATCTCGGCGATGGCCCGCAGCTGCGCGCCCGTCAGCGGGAAGGGCAGGCCCCCATGGAAGCGCCGCACCAGTTCGCCGTCCACCACGTGGCGGATGCCCTTGGACTCCCGCTCGACCGCCCGCTTGCGCATGACCAGCGCCAACTGGAGCCGCAGTAGCTCGTCGACCACCAGCCGCCGGCGGGCACTCTGGGCCGCGCCCATCGATTCGGGGTTGTGGATCGACTGGAACGCCCACGTGCGGCCGACCACGTCGAGGCGGTCCCGCCACTGCTCGGGCAAGGGGTCGGCCATTGGCCCGGCGCGAGCCAGCGCCTCCTCGATGAAGGCGGCCAGCTCCCACGTCGCCAGGCCCGCCTTCTCCGACTGCTGGTAGATGGGGACGATCTTCCCCGTGCGGTCGCCGATCAGGTCGACCACCGGGTTGGTCATCTGGGGGCGTTCGTGGAAGCGCTCCATCTTCCCGAAGAACACCGCCTGGGTGCCCACGGTGAGCTGCTTGGCCCGCCAGGGCTGGTTGAAGAATACGATGTGCAGGTAGCTGGAGCCGTCGAATACGTCGACGTTCACCATCATCCGGCGCTGGCGGGTCGGGCGGGCCTGTACCCGCTTCACAGTGGCCAGCACCATGGCCTCGTCGTGCTCCTTCATCTCGGCGATCCGCTTCTGAGCGGTGCGGTCGAGGTACCGGCGCGGGTAGTGGGTCAGCAGGTCGAGGACGGTCTCGATGCCCATGGCTTTCAAGCCCTCGGATTTCTTCTCCCCCACCCCCTTGAGCTCGGCGACAGGGATGATCGCCAGCTGGCCCAGCTTCCGGCCAGCCGGCACCCCCTGCTACTCCGCGCTGAAGAGGTAGGCGGCGAGGGGTTGGCCGCCATCGTGCACGTCGACCGCGGCATCGGGGCGGTGCTTGGCCAGCCACTCGGTCAGCTGAGCCGTTACGCTGACCTCCGACCCATCGCCCTCGATGACGGTCACAACCTCGTGGTGGTCGGCGACAAGGAGGTCGAGCAGGCCGCAGGCCGCACCGGCCAGGTCCGGCTCGACCACCGCGATGACGCCGTGTTCGAGACCTAGCCAGTCGCCTTCACGAACCGGGCCGGCCGGCGTGCCCGCAGCGTCGCGCACCGCCCGGGTCACCTCGCCCCACGCCACACCGGCAGCGGCCTCGACCATGGCCGCGTGGTTGGCCTCGACGCCGGCGTCGGGGTCATAGGCCAGCAACGACGCCAGTCCCTCGGCCACGCTCCGGGTGGGCACCACCAGCACTGGCCGGGTCCCGAGCTTGGAGGCCTGCTCGGCCACGGGCACCACGTTCTTGTTGTTGGGCAGCACAATCACACCCTCAGCCGCTGCCGCCTCGATGGCGTCGAGAATCTGGGCGATGGAGGGGTTCATCGACTGGCCGCCGGCCACTACCTCCCGCACGCCGAGGGAGCGCAGGATGCTGTCGATCCCCTCGCCGGCGCCCACGGCCACCACCGCGGTGGTGACCCGGGACCGGTTCCGGCGCTCGTCGGCCACCTGCTGGTGCAGGTCGGTGACCCGGATCTGGCGGGGCCGGCCGCCGGCGTCGATCGCCGCCTCGATCGACGCCCCGATGTCGTCGGTGTGGATATGACAGTTCCACAGCCCGTCGCCGCCGACCACGACGATGGAGTCGCCGATGGTGTCCCACGCCTGCTTGAACTCCTCGACCGCCTCGTCGGGGCCCTCCATGAAGTACATGACCTCGTAGCGCCCGCCCTCGCCGCCCGAGCCGTGACCGTAGGCGTCCTCCGCAGTGACGGTGTGGTGGGCCGCAGGAACGACGCCCGCCGGTGAGCCGTCGTCGGACGGCTCCGGCAGCGGGCGGGCGGCGGCCACATAGAGGAGGGCGTCGACAAGGAGCACGAAGCCGGCGCCGCCGGCGTCGACCACGCCGGCCTCGGCCAGCACCCCGAGCAGCTTGGGGGTGTCCTCCAGGGAGGTGGCCGCCGCCGCCGCCGCGCAGTCGAGCAGTTCGACCAGGCTCCGGTCGCGGGCCGCGTCGGCCGCCTTCGCCCCATCGCGGGCCACGGTGAGGATCGTCCCCTCGACCGGGCGCATGACCGCGGCGTCGGCCAGCCGACTGGCACCCAGGAGGGCGTCGGCCACGCCAGCGGGCCCCACCTCGTCGCCGCCGAGGCCCTCGGCCAGCCCCTTGAGGATCTGGAACCAGATCACCCCGGAGTTGCCGCGTGCGCCCATCAGCGACCCGTGGACGACCGCCTTCTGCACGCCGGCCTCGTCCACCCCGTCGAGGGCGGTGACCACCGATTCGAGCGTGAGGGCCATGTTGGTGCCGGTGTCGCCATCGGGCACGGGATAGACGTTGAGCCGGTTCAAGCGCTCCTGGTGGGCCCGCAGCAGGTCGCGGTACGCCACCATGGTGGCGCGCAGCTGCTCGGGGCCCAGGGTCTCCATAACGTCGAATCGTAGTGGGCACCTCGGTCGACTACCCTCTACCGCCATGGCCGCGGTTTGTGATGTTTGTGGAAAGCACCCCAGTTTCGGCATGGCCGTGAGCCACTCGCACCGGCGCACACGCCGGCGTTGGAACCCCAACATCCAGCGCATCCGGGCGATTGTCAACGGCTCGCCCCGTCGCCTGTCGGTCTGCACGTCGTGCATCAAGGCCGGCAAGGTCCAGAAGTCAGTCCGCTGAGCATCTGAGAAGCAGGGCTTCCAGATGATGCAGGAACCGTGGGTTTCCGCGGTCGTCAGCCTGTCGGTGCCGGCCAATGACCTGGCGTCGATCACGCCGGCCAAAGGCCATTTCACCTCCGCCGGCTTCGAGGTCCACGCCCCCCTGGGGTCGACCTTCGGCATTGCCGGCCCGAAGTCGCTGTTCGAGAGCACCTTCGACCGGGTGCTGGTCGTGAGCGACCAGGACCTGATCACGAGCATCACCACCGATGCCGGCGAGACCGAGTTGCCGCTCGACTGCCTGCCGGACAGCGTCCGGAAGGTGACCGAGTCGGTGCGGTTCATCGAGCCGCCGCCGCTCCCATTCTTCGGCTGACGGCGGGCGGGAACTATCCCGGCGGCGGGTTCGTCGAATGTCTATGACGACAGGTTGGAAGCGTTTCGCCGGCGCCGGGTTCCTCACCGCCGGGCTGGCGCTCCTCACCGCCTGCGGGACCCCGGACCCTGAGCAGGGTACGGCGGCACCTTCGACATCAGGGACCAGTCCAGCGCAGCCGGCGGCAACGAGCGTCCCGGGTCCAGGCCCGGCGGGCCTGCCCGCTCCCACAGTGCCCGTTCGGCCCGCGACCGGATCCGCCTCCACGCTCGCCCGCACCGCGGCGCTGACGGTGCTGGTACGGGGAGCGGGCTTCTGCACCCACCTCCCGGCCACGCCATCGCCGGAGTGTGACCCGCGCCCCCTGCCGGGGGTCCGTGTCGTCGTCCGCGAGGCCAGCGGAGCAACGGCGGCCAGCGGCCTGACCGACGAAGGAGGTCGGGTCATGCTGGCCGTGCCACCCGGCGCCTATGTGGTGACCTCCGATCCGGTGCCAGGGTTCGACGAGGCGGCTCGGCCGAGGCCAGTCGAAGCACGGCCTGGCGAGCCGGCAGACATCGTCCTGACCCACAACACGGGCCGGCAATAGGAGCCTGCGCTACGATGACCCAGTCGCGGGATCGGGCCCGGGGACGGGGGAGGTTGACGGGTGTCCAGACGCGTCATTGTCGCTGTGTTGGCCATAGTGTTTGCGGGCGTGCCCATGGCGGCGCAAGGAAGCCAGAGTTCGCCGCCTGCGGGAGGGCCGCCGGCCCAGGGATCGGTAGTCGGCGCGGTCCAGGGCCCGCGGGTGATCGCCGGGCGCACGGCGCCCGTCGGGTCGTTGCCTCCGGCATCGAGCGGCACGGCGTGGGTCGCCCCTGAGGGCCTGGACGGCGGGGGGGCGCCGAGCGATCCTTCGACGAACAGCCTGATCCCGGTGCAGGCGGGGAGCCCGGTCCAGCCGGCAAACGACCTGGGGGCGACACCCCAGGAGGTGCTGCCTCCGTTCATCCAGTTCGCCGGTCAGACGGGAGGCACACCGCCCGACACCGCGGGAGACGTAGGGCCCAACCACTACGTACAGATGGTGAACACCACCTTCCAAATCTGGAACAAGGCCGGTGCGTCCCTCGCCGGTCCCACGGCGATCAACTCGCTGTGGACCAGCAACGCCGTCAACGACGGGAAGTGTGATAGCCAAAACGCGGGCGACCCCATCGTCCTCTACGACCAGGCCGCCGACCGCTTCATGTTGAGCCAGTTCTCCAGCCCGAACAGCGGCGCCCCGTTCATGATGTGCATCGCCTACTCCCAGACGCCCGACCCGACCGGCGCCTACTTCACCTACGCCTTCACCCTGAACGACGCCAACGACTACATGAAGTTCGGGATCTGGCCCGACGGTCTGTACATGTCGGTCTTCGAAGGGGGCGGCCAGAACGGCGCCTACGTCTTCGACCGCACCACCATGCTGACCGGCGGTGCCGCCACGCTCCAGTACTTCGGCGGGATCACCGTCGGCGCCCAGCCCCGCGGCATGCGGATCCTGCCCAGCGACTGGGATGGCACCGTCACGCCCCCCGCTGGGGCGCCCAACTACTTCGTGCAGTCCCTCGACGGCGCCTTCGACGCCACCCCCGACCGGCTCGAGATTTTCGAGGCCCACGTGGACTGGGCGACCCCGGCCAACTCGACGTTCACCAACGTCACCGACCTCGCCACCAACCCCTTCTCGATCGACGTGGGCTGCACCGATGCCGACGGCGACGGGGCGTTCCGCAACTGCGTCCCTCAGCCGGGCACGACGATGCGGGTCGACAACATCGCCAACCGGCTGATGCACCGCCTGCAGTACCGCAACTTCGGCACTCACCAGTCCATGGTCACGACCCAGACCATCGACGACGGGAGCGACCGCCACGTCCTCCGTTGGTACGAGCTGCGCAAGGTCGGTGCCAATCCCTGGACCATCTTCCAGCAGGGTACCTACGGCCCGGGCACGGCCCATCGGTGGATGGGGTCGATGGCGATGGACCGGTTGGGCAACATTGCCCTCGGCTATTCCATCTCCGACCCGGCCAACAACGTGTTCCCCTCGATCGCGTACACGGGCCGGACCGCGGGCGATCCCCTGGGCCAGCTGCCGGAGCCGGAGCAGATCCTGTTCAGCGGCACGACATCGCAGACCAACGCCGACCGCTGGGGCGACTACTCGACGATGTCTGTCGACCCTGTCGACGACTGCACCTTCTGGTACACCCAGCAACACAGCGGGAACCGGGCCACGCGGATCGGCGCCTTCCGGTTCGTGGGCTGCTCTACCGTGTCGACGCAGGCGTCGGCAGGCAACCTTCTCGGCGCGCCCGTGCGTGACGTGGCCACGCTTGCGAACACCGCCAGCGGAACGGGGAACCTCACCTTCCGCCTGTTCGGGCCAAACAACGCGACGTGCGCCGGCGCCGCCCTCTTCACCGACGTCGTAGCGGTGAACGGGAACGGGGCCTACGCCTCGGCATGGTTCACGCCGGTCGCCGTCGGGACCTACCGCTGGACGGCTTCGTACTCAGGGGACGCGAACAACAGTCCCTCCACCTCCCTGTGCAACGCGCCCAACGAATCCGTGGTGATCGCCCCGTTCGTACCACCGCCGTGCACCACAACCCTCACGGGTGACGTCCTCGGCCCGATCACGGTCGGTAACAACCAGAGCGTGTGCGTGAACAACGCCCGGGTCGTCGGACCCGTCACCGTGAACCCCGGCGGGGCCCTTACCGTCTCGGCCTCCAGGGTTTCCCGAGGGATCAATGTCAACGCTCCGGCCTTCCTCAGCCTGTGTGGCACCGAGGTCGCGGCGCCAATGCCGGGGCAGACCGCCCTGAGCGTGACCAACGCCTTGGTGCCCATCCGAATCGGCGATCCCGCTACCGGCTGCGCCGGGAACCGCATCGCCGGCCAGGTGGCAATGACCAACAACCTCGCCACGACGTTCGGGGCCAACATGGTGTCCCACACCGCCACCTTCACCGGCAACGGCCCCGGCAACACGATCATCAAGGCCAATACCTTCTTCGGCACTCTCAGCTGCGGTGGCAACGTGCCGGCGCCGAGCAATGCCGGGCAGGTCAACGCCGCCGGCAGCAAGGTGGGCCAATGCGCAGCCCTGTAGGTGCATCCTGCGCCGGCGACGCCCTGGACTACCGGCGCTCGAGGCCGTCGAGGTAGCCCTCGATCGCCGTCCTCAGGCCCTCCAGGCCCTTCCGGTGCCGGCTGACACCCATCCGGTGCCCGACGGCCACGCCCGAGGCGGCAACCACAGGAACGAGGCCCAATGCCTCCGGCATGCCGATGACCACTAGGCCCACGCCGGCAGCGGCAACCCCCACACCGGCGCCCTGCCCGAGAGGGCCACCCGGTAGGCCCGGCGGAGCGGCTTGACATCGACGGAGAGCTTGACCAGTACGATCCCCCGGTCCCCGGGTTCCTCCACCACCGCGATCTCGACCTCCTCGGCGTCGCGGAGGAGCAGGCGACGGTGGATGCTCTTGTCGTACTGCACCCGGACGCGGGCGCCGATGTCCTGGCGGCGGACCCAGGTGGAGCTAGCGCCGAAGTCCCGCCGCAGGTGGAACTGCCCGCCGCACCGACTCCAGCGAGAGGCCCGCCTCCACCGCCGCCTCCTCCAGCAGGTCCCGGTCGAGCCCGGGCCGGCCCGGCCGAGACTCGCCGTCGAGTTCGGAGGCCCTACGGAGCACCAGCGCGATCTGATCCTCGTCGAGGCGTTCGCCGTCCACTGCATCCGACGGTACCGGATGCTAGGCCAGGCCCTCCAGTGACCGGGCCCAGCCGGGGTCGACGGGGACGACGCCGGCGCCGAGCACCGGGCCCGCCTCGATGGCCCGGGCCACGAACCGCTTGGCGGCCAGGCAGGCGTCGGCTGGATCCATGCCCCGGGCCAACTCGGCCGCGATGGCGGCCGACAGCACGCACCCCGACCCGTGGGCGCCGTTCGCCGCCAGCCTCGGGCCCTCCAGCCACACCGGCGCCTCGCCGGCCACCAGCAGGCAGTCGGGCGACGAGTCGCCGGCGAGGTGGCCGCCCTTCAGGAGCACCACGTCGGGCCCCATGTCGGCCAACGTTCGCGCCGCCCGCTCCATCGTGGCCCGGTCGGTCACCTCGAAGCCGACCAGCGCGCCGGCCTCGGCCAAGTTGGGGGTCAGTACCGTCGCCCTAGGCAGCAGGAGGCGGACGACGGCCTCGACCGCGCCGGCGTCGAGCAGGCGGCGGCCGGTGGACGCAGCCATCACCGGGTCGACGACGAGCGGCCGAACGCCCAGCTCAACACACGTCTGCACCACCGACTCCACCACCTCGGCCGACGCCAGCATCCCCGTCTTGGCCGCGTCGACCCCGAGGTCGGCCACCACCGACGCGATCTGCGCCCGCACGACCTCGGGCGTCAGGGTTTCGATCGCCTGCACGCCGAGGGTGTTCTGGGCCGTGACCGCGGTGATCGCCGCTGCCCCCCACACGCCGTGGGCCTCGAACGTCTTGAGATCGGCGACGATGCCGGCGCCCCCACTGGAGTCGGAGCCGGCGATGGTGAGGGCGACGGGCCGGGACCGGGTCAGCGGTGCTCCCAAGCGGCGACGGGCAGGTCGTTGGGACCGCTCACTCCGCATCTATGCTCGGACGACGCCACCGGAGCACGGGGAAGCGGGCGAAGTCGCGGTCGAGCGAAACGAGCTCGCTGCCCAACTCAATGGCGATGGCCGCCAGGTAGGCGTCTGGGACAAGATCGCCGGTGGCATCGCCGTCACGGCACAGCTGCTCGAAAATCGCGAGATGGCGAGACCCCGGAACGACGCCGACATGGTTCGGTTGCGCCCGAACGGACCACATGAACGCGAAGCTGTCCTCGAGCGGCGTCGGCACCTCGAAGATTCGGCGGCTCGTGGAGATCCGGACGAACGACGCCCACACCGGGTCGGGTACGCCGAAGCGGTCCTCGCCCGTCGTGAGACGGTCGAACCACGGACGGACCTCGGAGAAGGCCTGATGGTCGCCCCGGTGGGCGGCGAGCACCACATTGACATCGAGGATCATCACCGGAGCTGGTCGAGCCCGAGTCCCTCGTCGAGCGCCTCCAGGATGGCCCGGTTCGACCGCATGTCGATCCCCGGGCGGGCGCCGGTCCCACCGATAAATACCGGCACGCCCGGACGCGAGGCCTGGCTGCTGCGCGCCAACTCGGCGCGCAGCGCCTCCTCCACTACTTCGCTCAGCGTTTGCCTTCGGATCTGCGCCCGCTCCCGCACCGCAGCCAGGAGGTGATCGTCGATGGACACCGTGGTGCGCATGATGCACATGCTAGTGCATCAACTGCATCAACCCGACCACAGCGCCGACATGGGAAGGGTCCACAGACGCCCGCCAAGGTGCACAGGTGACGGGGCGGTGCACAGCACGATGCCGGCGGCGAAGTCGTCGCCAAGGCGCTCGGCCATGAGCCGCAGACCACGAAGGTCCTCGGCACGAACGGTGGCGCCGGCCTTCACCTCGATCCCGACGATCCGGCCGTCGCCGGCCTCAAGCACCAGGTCGACATCGACGCCGTCCCGGTCCCGGTAATGGAACAGCCGAGGCCGGGTGTCCGACCACTCGGCCTGGGCCCGCAGCTCGTTGGTGACAGATGTCAGCGGCCATGAGATCCTGAACGGAGACGGCCAAAGAACTGAACGCTGGCGGCCACGCGAACTGCGCGGTGGCGGCCACCAGATCTGCTTGATCGA
>JANMRJ010000189.1:0-7550 GCA_031370985.1 Acidimicrobiales bacterium | reverse complement strand
CGGCGAGGTGGTCGGATCGGGCGTCGGCGAGGTGGTCGGATCGGGCGTCGGCGAGGTGGTCGGATCGGGCGTCGGCGAGGTGGTCGGATCGGGCGTCGGCGTCGGAGCGATCGCCGGGACGCCGGGCCGGATCGGCACGAGGATCACGAACTTGCGGTACCACTCGGACGGGCCCTGGATCGGCGAGACAGAGCTCCGCGTGTAGCCGGGTGCGTAGCGGTCGTCGTACGGACTGTCCATCTCGCGGTACGCCTGGAACCGGAGGTGAAGCGTGCCCGACTTGAACGCCGCGTACGAGAGCTGCTTGTTGACCGCGCTGTCGGACCTCAGCGGATCGGACAGGTAGATCGAGCGGACGACGAACGCGTCGGACACCGCCGGGTCTTCGCCGTCGACGACGTAGCCGGTCATGACCTGGGCGTGGCGGCCCGCCCACGAGATGATCCCGACCGGCATCCCGAACGTGGCGATTGCCCGGACCGCCGCGTGGACCGCCGTATCGAAGGTGGCGTACTCGAGATCGTCGTAGACCCGCGACGCCGGGTCGGTCATCGCCTGTGGGCCCCAGCCGTAGTAGTTCAGGGCGTTCCGCCAGCCGTGGCCGTCCGATCCCGAGCCCACGATCGAGAGGGTGTCGTGACCACGCGCGAAATACAGGATCGAGGTCAGGTCGCGGAGGTTGGCCCGGTTCGGGTCGTTCTTGGTGCGCGTCGGCGTCCAGCGGAAGCCCGCGCCGCCCGTGTGGCGGTAGGCGATCGTGTTGAGCATGATCATCGTCGAGGCGGCCGTGCACGCGGAGCCGTATGGATCCTGGTACAGGAAAGCCGACGACACGTAGAGGTTCGCCGTCCACGTCTGGGCCGCGCTGACGGGTGTCGGAACGACCTGGGCGAAGAGCGCGAGGAGCCCGACGACGAGGGTGATCGCGCGTCGAAAGCCACCGGGGTGTCGGCGCCGGGCGGCCATGCCGAGTCGTTCGGTTTCCACTGGTTCAAGGACCCTAGCCGAAGATGGGGCGCCCGCCAAGTAGCTCTTGGTCATGGGCCGTGCCTGCAACGCATTTCGGGCGCCCAGCCCGGAGCGGCGCGGCGCCGTTCGAGCGTTATGATGATCGATGATCGATGACTTGGCCCATCGTCGCGGGCCGGTGCAGACCGGTGCAGACGTCCACGCTCCAGGAGGATCAGGCCCGTGGCAGCGACTGAGGAGATCCTCGGCCAGTTCCTCGGCGACGCGTCGTTCCCGGTGACCTGGGATGCCGAGGTCGAGAAGGGCTTCTTCTGGGTCTACGACGACCTCCACTGTCCGCACCCGGTCAGCCCGATGTTCTTCGACATCGGCGGCTGGTGGCTGAGCTGCGACCACATGTTCCGGCGCTTCGGCACGCCGTTCGCCGTCGATTGGCTGGCAAAGAACGTCAACGGCTACGTGTACACGACCGCGATCCCGGCCGACCCCGACCTCCGGATCGACGCGACCGAGTACAGCAGCCGGTACGGAGCCCGGGTGCCACGCGATCGGGCCTTCGCGTCGACGATGGGCGCCTATCTCGACACCGTCCTGCCGGCCTACGGCCGCGACTTCGCGAACTGGTGGCGGGATCGCCTGCGGCCGGAGATGGAGCGCAACTTCGCCTTCCTCGAGTCGCGCATGGACGCGGCCGACACGATGGATCTCGCCGACGCCGCGTGCCTCCTGGAGGACGCGATCGATATCCACGATCGCCATTGGAAGATCCATTGGATGCTCAACTTCGCCCAGCTGTCGGCGACCCTCGATCTGCGGTCCGTGATGGAGCGGGTGCGCGGCGGCGTCGACGAGGCGCTCCTGGGACGGCTCCAGAATTCCGCTTCGGACCGCAACTGGGACTCGATCGAGGCCCTCTGGCGAATGAAGAACGAGGTCCGCGACGATCCGCAGCTCCGGGCCGCGTTCGCGGCCGAGGCGGCCGCGGATATCGCTGCCGCGCTCCGCGAGTCCGAGCGTGGAGGGCGGTTCATCGGCGAACGGATCGAGCCCTACCAGCGCGAGTTCGGCTGGCACGCCGTCTGGAGCCACGAGTTCGTCTTCCCGACCGTCCGCGAGCAGCTGGAGCCGGTCCTCGAGCTCGTCCGCGGCTACCTCGCGACCGACTACGACTTCCCGAGCGCGATCGAGGCGATGCGCCTCGACATCGAGGCCGCCTCCAGCGAGGTCCTCGACGGGCTCGCCGGGGATGATCTCCAGGCGATGCAGGCCGCCAACGCCGTCAACCTGCGGATGGCGCCGCTCACTCCCGACCATCACTTCTACATCGACCAGGGCGCCAATGCTCACCTCCGGCTCGTGCTCCTCCTCGTCGGACGGAGGCTTGTCGAGATCGAGCGGCTCGATCGGCCCGACGACGTGATGTTCCTGCGCTACAACGAGCTGCGCGGCCTGATCGGGAGCGCCTTTGCGCTCGATGCCCGATCCGTCGTCGTCGCCCGCCGCTCGGAGCGTGACGCCGCCGCGAAGGTCCATCCCCGCGATTGGGTCGGGACCGTCACGCCATCGCAGCTCGCCTTCCCGTATCTCGTGAACTGGGGCTACCCGGATCGATTCCACCAGCAGCAGTCCGACGATCAGCGCCTGATTGTCGGGCTCGGCGCCTCGGCCGGCGTCGTCGAGGGGATCGCCCGGGTCGTCGGGACCGTCGATGAGTTCGACCAGGTCCGCGACGGCGACATCCTCGTCTGCCAGATGACGAACCCGGCATGGGTCGTCCTGTTCACGAAGATCGCCGGGCTCGTCACGGACACCGGGGGGACGACCTCGCACCCGGCCGTCCTCGCCCGCGAGTTCGGGATCCCGGCGGTCATCGGCACGTCCGTCGCCACCCAGCGGATCGTCACCGGCGATCGGATCCGGATCGACGGCAGCGCAGGCCGGGTCGAGATCCTCCGACCCGACCCGACCGGCCCGACCGGCCCGGGGGCCACGCCCAACACGCCCGCCACGCCGGCAACGCCCGCCTCGGCGATCGGGCGCTAGGCCGACGCCGATGGCCGTCGCCCGCGTCCTCGCCCGGAGCGTCCTCGCCGATCAGGTCAAGGACCGCATCCTCGAGTCGATCCTCGATGGTGGCTACCCGCCGGATTCACGGATCGTCGAGACGAAGGTCGCGCGCGAGCTCGGGACCAGCCAGGCGCCAGTCCGCGAGGCGTTGCGCGGGCTCGAGGCGCTCGGGGTCGTGGAGATCACCCCGTTCCGTGGCGCCCGGGTCCGCCGTCCGTCGCGGCGCGAGATCATCGAGGCGTACGCGGTCCGCTCGGCGCTCGAGGCGCTGGCCGCCCGGCTCGCGGTCCCGCGCCTGAGCGACGCCGATCTGGCGGAGCTCGCCGGCCACCAGGACGCGATGCAGGCGGCGGCCCGGGCCGACGATGGCTACCTCCTCGCCCAAACCGACGCACGGTTCCACGGGCGGATCGTCGAGCTCGCCGACAATGGCACGCTGGAGCGGGCATGGCGGGCACTCGAGCCGTTCTCGCGGACCTACCTGACCCTCGCCGTGCCCGGCGCCGACCCGCAATGGTCGGCTGATCTCCACGCACCGATCCTGGCCGCGCTCCGGCGCCGTGACACCGACGCCGTCGTCAAGGCACTCCAGGACCACTTCACCGAGGTCAGCGACAACATGGCCAGGCGCTGGCCGGACGACGCCCCGCCCATGTCCACGACCCGCTCCCGAACTCGAAGGACGCCATGACCCCGACGCTGCAATTGTCCGAGGAGATGTCCGCCGGCCCTGCCCGGCTCCGGATCGATGTCCACGGCTCGACGCCGCTCGAGCACGTGCTCGACGACATGAGCTTCCTGAACTACCGCCTGGCCGATGTCCGGATCTCGCCCGAGGTCACTCTTGCCGAGCCGGACATCACCTGGGACCAGGACGGCCTGAAGGCGATCTCGTTCGACGGCGAGCGGATGCAGTTCCGCGGACCCTGGCCGGCCGGCCCGATCCAGAAGGTCATCGTCACGATGCTCGCCCTGCGGATGGAGGCGGTCGGCCACCACCCGTTCCACGCCTCGGCCGTCCGCTACCGGGACCGGACCATCCTGTTCCTCGGCGGGGAGTCGAACCATGGCAAGTCGATGGGCCAGATCGAGGCCTGCCGGCGCGGGGCGCTCCTCGTCTCGACCGAGACGACGGTCATCGACGAGACCGGCGTCGTCGTGGCCGGTTCGAAGGAGCCGTTCCTGAAGAAGCGGACCGAGGGAACCGAGCGCGCCGACAAGGCCGCGCCCGAGCGTGGCGTCCAGAAGTTCTGGGACGTGATGCCGACCTGGGACCTGTACCCGGATCCGAGCAACGTGGATGTCGTCGTCGTCCCGGCGATCGACGGCAACTTCGACCCGAGCTGCGCCGACATGATCCCGTTCGAGCGTCAGTTCCAGGCCTTCCACTCCCTCCAGAACTACTTCCTGCTCAACGAGCTCCTCGCGCCCGGCCTGCCGATGCCGATCGTCGACACGGACGCGCGGCGCCAGGCCCGGGCCGGATTCGCCGAGCGCTTCTCGGAGCGTCCGTTCTTCTTCGTTCGGGCGGCGACCCCGCAGGTCCTCCTCGACGAGGTCGACCGGGTGCTGGCCTGACCGGATGCGAGCCTTTGGGTACGAGCGACCGCCCGATCTGCCCCGCGCCATCGCCCTCCTGGCCGAGCACGGCCCGGACGCGCGCCTCCTGGCCGGCGGAACGGACCTCATCATCCGCCTGCGCGACGGGTCGATCCGGCCGCGGATCGTCGTCGATGTCAAGCGGATCGGCGAGCTCGACGACGACATTCGCGAGACCGAGGACGGGCTGACGATCGGCGCCCGGACGACGATGACGTCGATCGCGGCCGACGAGCGGATCCGGCGCGACTTCACGGCTCTCGCCGAGGCTGCGGCCGTTGTCGGGGCGGTCCAGATCCGCAACCGGGCGACGCTGGCCGGGAACATCTGCAACGCGTCGCCGGCGGCGGACACGGCGCCCGCGCTCCTCGTCTACGGGGCCCGGGTCGTCGTCGCGGGCCCCGCCGGCTCTCGCCGGATTCCGATCGACGCCCTGTTCATCCGGTCCGGCGTCACCACCCTCGCTCGCGACGAGCTCGTGACCGCGATCGAGCTGCCGCGACCGGCCGGACCGAGTGGCGCCGTCCATGTCCGGCGAACCCGCCGGCGCGGCCATGACCTCGCGGCCGTCACCCTCGCCTGCGCGATCGATGGGGCGGGCGTGACCCGGCTCGCCTACGGCAGCGTCGGCCCGCGGCCGGTCCTCGCCGACGACGACACCGGGCTGCTCGCGGACCGCGACGCACCCGATGACGTCAAGGCCGACCTCCTCGACCGCCTGTTCGCCGCTGCCCGCCCGTCGCCGACGTCCATGCGGGCGAGCCCCGACTACCGCCGCGCGATGCTCAGGGTCCTCGGGCTGCGCGCCGTCCACACCGCGATCGAGCGACTCGCCGGCGCGGGAGCACACCGGTGACGACGATCCGGATCGACCTGACGGTCAACGGGCGCCCCCGATCGGCGGACGTGGCGGCGCATCACACGCTCCTCGAGTCGCTCCGGGACGACCTCGGCCTGATCGGCACGAAGGAGTGCTGCCTGGTGGGTGAGTGCGGGGCGTGCACCGTGCTCGTCAATGGGCTGAGCGTGGATTCGTGCCTGATGCTTGCCGTCGAGGCGGACGGCGCGAGCGTCACGACCGTCGAGGGACTGGCCGTCGGTGACCGACTCGACCGGCTCCAGCGCGCGTTCCTCGCGACCGGCGCCGCCCAGTGCGGGTTCTGCATCCCCGGCCAGCTCGTCTCGGCGCGCGCGCTCCTGGCCGTCACGCCGCATCCGTCGAAGGCCGAGGTCGAGGAGGGCCTGGCGGGCAACCTCTGCCGCTGCGCCGGCTACGAGCAGATCATCGAGGCGGTGCTGATGGCCGCGGACGAGCGGACGGCGGAGCCCGGGACCAGGCCCGCGAGCGAGGGCGGCCGGTGAGCGCGGACGCAGTCCGCGGCAACGTTGGTGGCAATGTCGGCGATTCGCCGGCCCGGGTCGGCGGGATCGACCGGGCCACCGGACGCCAGGCGTACGTCGCGGACATCCGGCTCGACGACGTCCTCCACGTGAAGCTGGTCAGCCTCGACGTGGCGCGCGCCCGGATCGTCTCGATCGACACGACCGAAGCGCTTTCCGTGCCGGGCGTCCGGTTCGTGACGACGGCCGCCGACCTCCCCGACCCCATGCCGAGGTTCGGGCCGCAGTTCCAGGACCGGCCGGTGCTGGCGACGGGCGAGACGAAGTTCCACGGCGAGGCCGTCGCTGCCGTCGCCGCCGACACGCTCGACTCCGCCGAGGAGGCCGCTCGGCTAGTGAGGGTCGACTACGAGGAGCTGCCGGCGGTCTTCACGATCGCGGGCGCCCTCGATCAGGCTGCCTCGCTCGTCCAGGATCCGTCGCTCCGGCCCGCTGACCCGCTCGCGGCGACGAACGTCCTGCGCGAGCACCACTATGGCTGGGGCGACGTCGATGCGGCCGCCGCCGAGCCGGGCCTTGTCGTCGTGGAGGGGACGTATTCCTTCCCGATGGTCACCCAGTTCGCGATCGAGCCGCATGCATTCATCGCCGCGCCCGACGGCGATGGGATCGCGGTCTGGAGCTCGATCCAGCATCCGAGCTGGCTCCAGCGGGTGATCGCCGGCCTGCTCCACCTGCCGCTCGCGAAGGTCCGCGTGTTCGCGCCCGATCCCGGCGGCGGGTTCGGTGGCAAGCAGCACGCCAAGTTCGAGCCGCTCGTGGCCTTCATGGCCCGCCGGGCAGGCCGGCCCGTCCGGCTCGTCCTGACCCTCGAGGAGACGTTCCAGGCCGTCCGTCGCGGGGCGTCGGAGATCCGGGTCCGGACCGGGTTTCGATCCGATGGTCGCCTGGCGTGGCGCGATATCGAGGCGAACTACCTGATCGGCGCCTACGCCGACATCGCCGACCGGACCGTCGGCAAGGGCAGCTACACCTCAGGCGGGCCGTATCGGACGCCGGCGGTCCGGATCCAGGCCCGGAGCATCCTGTCGCACACGACACCGTCCACCGCCTTCCGCGGGTTCGGCAACCCCCAGCAGATCTGGGCGATCGAATCGAACATGGATGAGGCGGCCCGGATCCTCGGGATGGACCCACTCGAGCTCCGTTTGCGGAACGTCGCGGACCGGGGTGACACCTTCATCCCGGGCGACACGCCGGCCGATGGCCGCTGGTCCGACACGATCGAGAAGGCGGCCGCGATGATCGGCTGGGGCTCGCCGACCCCGCCCGGGCGCGGCCGCGGGATCGCGGTCGGGTTGAAGTCGGGCCCGACGACGGGCCTCTCGTACTCGACAGTCCGGCTCCTGTCCGACGGGAGCGTGATCGTCCACGCCGGCACCTCGGACATGGGCCAGGGCGCCCGAACGATCTTCGCCCAGATCGCGGCCCAGGAGCTCGGCGCGCCGCTCGACTGGGTGACCGTCGTCATGGGCGATACAGCGGTGGTGCCCTACGACCAGCAGACCTCCGCC
>JANMRJ010000666.1:0-4655 GCA_031370985.1 Acidimicrobiales bacterium | reverse complement strand
CGAGACCCAGTCGGTGTCGGCCGCGGTCGGGGCCTCGCTGTGGACCGCATTGATCGCGGCCTGGAACTGGTACGCCCCTGGCTGGTTGCGCCGGATGCACGCCTTCACCAGAGCCTGACCCTCGGCGATGAGGGTCCGGTCCCAGCGCGACCGGTCCTGGTCGGGCAGGAGGACGAGCGTCGCGTCGGCGGCCATGCGGGCGGGCCGGCGTGACTCGATCAGCAGGAGGAGGGCGAGGAGGCCGATGACCTCGGGCTCGTCGGGCATCAGCTCGGCGAGGAGCCGGGCCAGCCGGAGGGCCTCCACGCACAGGTCGGCCCGGACCAGTTCGTCGCCGGCACTGGCCGTGTAGCCCTCGTTGAACACCAGGTAGACGACCGACAGCACCGGGCGGAGGCGGTCGGGCAGCTCGGCCTCGCCGGGCACGCGGTAGGCAATGCCGGCGGCGCTGATCTTGCGCTTGGCCCGGACGATCCGCTGCGCCATTGTCGCCTCGGGCACGAGGAAGGCCCGGGCGATCTCGGCCGTCTCCAGGCCCCCAAGGAGGCGGAGGGTCAGGGCCACCTGGGCGGCGGGGGCCAGGGCCGGGTGGCAGCAGGTGAAGATCAGACGAAGGCGGTCGTCCTGCACGGGTCCCACCTCCGTTGGGGGTTCGTCGCGGTCATGGAGCAGCGCGGCCTGGGCGTGACGGGCGTCGCGGGTGGACTCCCGCCGGACGCGGTCGATGGCCCGGTTGCGAGCAGTCGTGACGATCCAGCCGCCCGGGTTGGGCGGCATGCCGGCGACTGGCCACTTCTGGAGGGCGACCACGAAGGCGTCCTGGACCGCCTCCTCAGCGCGCTCGATGTCGCCGAGAAGGCGAACCAGGGTAGCGACGGCGCGGCCGAACTCCAGTCGGAAGATCGCCTCGATGTCGGTGGCGCCAGTGGTCGGCACCGCGGCCTATGTCGCCGGATCGTCTTGGAACGGGCGGACCTCGACGTGGCCGCGACACGCGGCGGAGCCCCGGCCGGCCCAGTCGAGCGCGGCGTCGAGGTCGTCGGCCGTGATGACCCAGAACCCGCCGAGCTGCTCCTTGGTCTCGGCGAACGGGCCGTCGGTGGTGACAACCTCGCCGTCCTTCGCCGTGACGACGGTGGCGGTGTCGGCCGGGTGCAGGCCGCCGGCGAAGACCCAGGCGCCCTTGGCCTTGAGCTCCTCGTTGAACACGTCGACATCGGAGAAGATCGCCTCGTGGTCCTCGGCGGGGATGTCCTCGCCGTCGACCATGAACACGGAGAGCAGATACTGGGTCATCGGGGTTCTCCTTGTAGGGGGCGGGGCCGGCGCCGTGCCGGGCCCTCACCATGTCTACGAACGACCGTGGCCCGGATCGACACCTGCCGGAAAGTCTTTCGCGCCAGACGCCTCGCCGCTGGCGTATCGAGGTGGAGGCGCGCTCGGGCCGGGGGTGCGCGACCATTGGGCCTGCCATGGCCCTCGACGACGACATCGACCGCCTGCGGGCGGAGCTCAACGAATGGCGCCGGCGGGCCGAGGTGGCCGAGGCGATCGCCATTGAGCGACTGGCGCGGGCCGAGTCGGCCGAGCGGTCGCTCCGAGCCGCCGAGGCCGCCCTGTCCTCGGCGACGCCGGGCGGGGGGCAGGCCGGCGGCGAGGCCAGCGACCCAGGGGAGCCCGGTGACGGACCCGCGCCGCCCGGCGAGCCGGCGCGGCCGGCGTCGCTGCGCGAACGGTGGCGCCGCTACACCGAGACGATCAACTAGCTAGCGCTAGCTAGGCCAGTCGGGCACGGGAAATCGGGCGGGTGCGGATCTTTTCAAGTGACGTCATGCAGCGATCGGGACGACGTTGTCGGCGTAGCGGGCCTGGTGGACTCGCTGTTCTTCCTGTGAGAGGCGGAACGGCCAGTACGCAGGGAACTCGCGGTTGGCGCGCAGTGCCCGGAGCTTGAGGACGGCCTCGGCCCCGGCGACGCTCCAGCGGGCCCCGGTGATGTCCATCCGGTCCTTGACGAGGTGACGACAGGCACCTTCGATGATGCCGGTGGCGATCGGCCACCCTTTGGCCAGTGCGGTCGGGTAGTCGAGGTAGGGCCGCTTGGCCAACAGGTAGTCGGCGCAGGTGTCGGCCTTGGCCCGTTTGCCCGGCTCGAGCCGAAGGCATGTGGCCTTGCGCCGGACCGAGGCGGCGACAGTGCTGGCCTGGCCGTTCAGCACAGCCATGGCCTTGTCGGCCACCCACGCCTCGGCCTTGGCGTCTCCTTCGTCGAAGAAGGACCAGGCCGCGCCCCACAAGTACTCGAGCACATGAATGAAGTCCACCACGATCGGCACGGTCACCTTGCGGGCCTCAGCCTCGGCCTTGATCCGGTCGATCTGGTGGTTGTTGCCGTCGACGAGGGCCACCCAGGGACGGAGGTGGCCGGGGTCTCTCCGTTCGGCTTCGTCGAACACCCGGGCGACGACGGTCGCGGCGTCGTGCTCCACGCTGGCCATGAGCCACTTGTCCTTGGCCACCGGCGCCGGTGTGGGAGGAGCACCGCTCTCCCCTCCCCTGGTGAGGATGTCCGCCGGGGCCCGGGGGACGGGCGTGAGGTCATAGACCGCGCCGACGGTGGCCATGCGCTTGCGGTTGGCCTTCTCGCCCTTGGACAGGCGGGTGGCGAGCTTGGGTTTGGCCTTGGCCGCGGCCTTGGCGGTGGCCGGGCGCAGCGCACCGGGACGCATGACGATGCCCTTGCCGTCGGCGGACAGTACGACCACGTCGGTCGCCTCAGCCTCCGGACGGGGTGCCTGGGCATAGAACGCCTCGAAGTCGACCGCGGCCCGACCGGCCAGCTCCTCTACCTGGCGTTTGCCGACGTGCTGGCCGGTGGCCGCCTCGACGGCCTCGACCACGCCGTCGAAGGAGCCCCGGGCCGCCTCCGTAGCTGCCAGCTCCCGAAGGCCGTGGGAGTAGCGCTCGACGGGCAGGTTCAGCGCGGCATCTGCGGGGTGCAGGTTGGCATGGGTGCGCCGGCGATAGGCGAGGCGGGACAGCGTCACCTCGCCGAAGACGGTGACCAGCACCCGCTCGTGGCCGGCTTCCACCGACCCCCGGGACAGCCCGGAAGCGTCGGTGACCTCCTCGATGCGCACCTCGGAGGACGAGCGAAGGTCGAGGTGGCCCTGGAGGGCCAGGCGCAGCACTTCCCGGCCGTCGAGGGAGACCCGCTTCTCCAACTCGGCGTGTGAAGCGGTGGCGGCTTCGGGGCCTTCCAGGAACCCCACCAACATCTCCAACTGGGTTCGGCAGGGGGCGAAGTGGTCGACCGGGGTGGTCCTGGGCACGTCGCTCACCTCTGTCGCCTTCACCGCCGAGCCGCCTTCGCCGAGGCGAGGCGGCCGACCAGCTCGGCCAGACCGGCGTTGCCCTGCTCCTCCACGGCCGACTTGGCCGCTCGGTAGCGGTCCACCGCGGCAGCCACCGCGGCCACCTCCTCGGCCGGCAGCATCAAGAACTTCGTGCGCCCGGCCTCGGAGTAGCTCAGCACCGTGGAGGTGTGCAGTTCCACGCCCCCAGCGCAGCGGCAGTTCGCCTTGCCGCACCGCCGGCGGTGGACCACCACCGAGCCTCGCACGACCGGTGCCCCTCCCCGAGCCATCGTCCTCATTGTAGCCTCCCACTATGCCAGTATGTCACTAGCAGATTCTCCCACACAGAGGAGCGTGGCGGGTGGATCCCCTGCCTTGCTTCAGACGATGCGGACGACGACTGGGACGGGCCCAGCAGGGTCGCTACGAGGGGGCCGGAACGTCACTCCTGTGGAGCCGCACCCATTTCGAAGAAAGTTCTCGGCGCCCAGAAACCGGCTCAGGGCGCTATCCCGGAAAGTCCCGCTAGGCCGCCCTCCCGTGGCTCTGGATCGGCTTCTGAGGCCGGATGACCTGCAAGGGCGTGCCGGCAATGCTCAGCAAGCGCACCGGTGAGGCCGGAATTCGCCATGTCCACCCGCACCAGCTCCGCCACACCTGGGCTGACCGCTGGCTCCGGGCCTGCGGGTAGGAGGGCGACCTTCAGCGGCTCGGAGGATGGGAGTCGGCGGAGATCATGCGCCGGTATGGCGACGCTCGTGCAGTGGATCGTGCGTTGACCGCCTACGACAACGTCAATCCGATGGGGAAGCTGTAGGGCAGCTGCGGGTCGTCCTATTTGCCGGTGGCGCTGCGACGTGCGTCACGAGCCTTCGCTGACTTCAACGCGAGCCCGCTGAAGTACGCCTTCTTCGCCGCGTCCGCGCGTCGCGCGCGCTCCGGGATGGGGAGGGCGCTGGCGACGAGGGCGCTGGCGACGAGAGCGCTGGCGACGAGGGTGCTGGCTGGCCATCGGGATCGAGCTGGTGCTCGAACCTGGCCATGAACGCGTCGCGAGCTGCCCTCGTGGTCACGCGCGGATCGTGGGCGGCGTGCAGCATGTAGGCCGCCTTGCGGGCTCGGAGGCTGCGCTGCGTCGGGGTGAGCCCGGTGCGTCCCTCGTCAGGCCCGCCAGTCGATCTCGCCACGTGCCGATGATGAGCTCACCCTGTTGCTACGGGAGCTGCCAAACACGCTGCACCTGCGGAATTCTTCAGCCGGGCCGGGCGTCGGGCGGTTGCATCTTCCGTCGCAGCACCG
>JANMRJ010000167.1:0-1311 GCA_031370985.1 Acidimicrobiales bacterium | reverse complement strand
CGGAGATCCGGCTTGTCACTGCCGAACCGATCGATGGCCTCCTCGTAGGTGAACCGCGGAAACGGCGTCTCGAGCAACGGCCGCTCGGGGGTGGTCGCCCTGCACACCTCGATGACCATCGCCTCGACGAAGCTCATCACGGCCTCCTCGTCGACGAAGCTCATCTTGAGGTCGAGCTGAGTGAACTCGGGTTGGCGGTCGCCGCGCAGGTCCTCGTCCCGGAAGCAGCGCGCGATCTGGAAGTAGCGATCGATGCCGCCGACCATCAGGAGCTGCTTCAGCTGCTGCGGGCTCTGCGGCAGGGCGTAGACCGAGCCCGGCTGAAGGCGCGACGGGACGATGAAGTCGCGGGCTCCCTCCGGCGTTGACTTGATGAGGTTCGGCGTCTCGACCTCGACGAAGCCGTGGGCGTGGTGGACCTCTCGGATCGCCTGGACGAGCCGGCTGCGAAGGAGCAGGCGATGCGTCATCGCCTCGCGCCGAATGTCGAGATAGCGGTAGCGGAGGCGGAGCGCCTCGTCGATCGGGGCGTCCGGATCGTTGATGTAGAACGGCGGCGTCTTCGCCTCCGACAGGATCCGGACATCGCTTGCCCGCAGCTCGATCGCGCCGGTCGACAGGCGCGGGTTGTCGGTCCCCTCCTTGCGCACCGCGACCTCGCCCTCGACGGTCACGACGAACTCGCTCCTGACCCGGCTGGCGACCGCGTGGGCTTCGGCCTCGTCGGTCCGATCGATCACCACCTGGGTGATCCCGTGGCGGTCGCGCAGATCCAGAAAGATCAGACCGCCGTAGTCGCGCCGGCGGTGGACCCAGCCGGACAGCCGGGCGGTGCTCCCGGCATCGGCTGCCCGCAGCGCACCGCACGTGTGCGTCCGGTACGGCGTCGCGAGATGGTCGGCGGGCACGTCGGTCGCGCCCCGGTCGAGCGGGGGTGAGTCGGTCATGGCCGACCTATCGTACGGGAGTTGCCCTGGCGCAGGAGGATCCATGCTCGCCGATCACCCGGTCTATCCGGCCTTGCCAACCGCGGATCTCGATCGACTCCGACGCTTCTACGAGGACGTCCTGGGCTTCCGCGTCCGCCACGAGAATGCCCGCACGATCTACTACGGAGCCGGCGCCGGGACGCTCTTCGCCCTCGCCCGGAGCGGCGGCAAGCCGTCGGGCGCCCATACCCAGATGGCGTTCCTCGTCGCCGACGTCGACGCGGAGGTCGCGGAGCTGCGCTCGCGCGGCGTGGTGTTCGAGACGTACGAGACACCGCGGACGGTCGACGGCATCGCCGACATGGAGGTCGGTCGGGCGGCC
>JANMRJ010000161.1:0-1996 GCA_031370985.1 Acidimicrobiales bacterium | reverse complement strand
CCACGATGTCGCCGGCTGCGGGCCCTTCCCCTCGGGCTGCACCTCGACCAGTTCGAGCCCGCCGGCGCCGGCGCCGACGCGGAGGCCGGCCGGGTCAAGCTCGCCGGCGGCCAGGTCGGAGGCCGCCGAGATCCGGGCCCGCAGGACCCGTAGCCGGCGGTCGCGGAAGGTGGTCCACGCCTGCCCGAGCCGGATGACCCGGTGCAGCTCGACCGCTGGCCGGGCCCAGTCGAGGTGGTGCTCGCCGGCCTCGAGCTTCGCCGCGTAGGTGGGCTCGCCGGCCTGCGGCTCGGGCGCTGGCAACCCCGACGCCAGCAGGTCGAGGAGCATCCGGGTGCCGATGACGTTGAGGGCGGAGCGGACCTCCTCGAGCGTCTCGTCCTCGCCAATGGCTCTCTCCGTGCGGGCATAGACCGGCCCGGTGTCGAGGCCCTCCTCCAGGGCCATCACGCACACGCCGGTCACCGCGTCGCCGGCCAGGATGGCCCGCTCGACCGGCGCCGCCCCCCGCCAGCGCGGGAGCAGCGAGAAGTGGATGTTGACCATGGGCAGCGCGTCGAGGACATGGGGTTTGATGAGCCGCCCGTAGGCCACGACGATGCCCAGCTCAGCGCCGGCGTCGATCACGTCGTCGACCGCATGAGTGACGGGCAGGCCGAGCCCGGTCGCCGCGACCTTCACCGGGCTGGGCGCCAGCGCGCTGCCTCGGCCCCGCTTCTTGTCGGGCCGGGTGACGACCAGGGCCACGTCGTGGCCGGCGTCGACCAGGGCCCGCAGGGGCGCGACGGCGACATCGGGCGTGCCGAGATAGGCGAGTCGCAGCGGAACGCCTACCCGACCGGTTCGCGGTCGTCGTCGCCCGTCTCGGGGGCGAGCCCCATGGCCCGCCGGCGCAGCGCTCGCATGGCGTCCTTGTACTGGCGCCGATCGAGGTGGGAGAGGAGCAGCCGCCCGTCGAGGTGGTCGACCTCGTGCTGGAGCATGCGGGCCATCAGGTCGTCGCCCTCGATGGAGACCGGGGCGCCGTCGAGGTCGTAGCCATCGACGCGCACCGCCTCGAAGCGCACGATCGGCCAGTGCAGGTCGGGGACCGAGAGGCAGCCCTCGGTGTACTCCCACTCCCCCCGGTGGCCGGAAAGGACCGGGTTGACGATGGCACCCGGGCCGTCGCCCACGTCGTAGACGAACAGCCGCTTCTGCACCCCGATCTGGTTGGCGGCAAGACCCACCCCGGGGGCGTCGTACATCGTCTCCAACATGTCGTCGGCCACCTTCCGCAGCGTGGCGTCGAACGCGGTGACCTCCGCGCAGGGCAGGCGCAGCACGGGGTCGCCAAAGATTCGGATGGGATACACGGCCATACCCTGAGAGTATCCGGCACGGCCCGGCCGCCTATGCCCGAAGGGGGTCGACCTCGATCCTCAGGCGCCCCGCCGGCCTCGGTGTCGCGGCGAGGGCGTCGCACAGCGTCGTGTGGTCGGGCGCCCGCAGCAGCCAGCGGCCCCCGGCCGGGCCGAGCGCCTCCACGCCTGCTGCCGGCGGCAGGGCGGCCACGAACGCCGGCGCCCCCTGCCCCGAGACGGCGGCGACCGCGGAGTCGGGCGGGAAGCGCAGGGCGGCCCGACGAGCGGCCTCGACGACAGCCAGGCGGGAGGGGTCGGCGTGCAGCGCGGCGTCGATCACCTCGTGGCCCGGCATGCGGGTCTGGACCATGACCCGGCCTCCGCCAGCTCGGCCGCCGACCAGGCGGGCAGCCCGCACAAGCATGCCCAAGGCGGCCTCGGCCGCCCGGTAGCGGGGGGCCAGCAGCTCCTGGTCGAAGTCGAGGAATGCCACCGCCCGGGCGGCGACCACCCGGTGCAGGACGGCCTCGGTGCCGACGAGGATGGGCACGTCGGCCGGCGGCGGGCCGGCGGCGGTGTCGGCTGAGACCTCGGCGACTGCCATGTTGGCCAGCAGCTCCAGCTCCTCCCGGGCCCTGGTGACGCCGACCCGC
>JANMRJ010000159.1:0-2585 GCA_031370985.1 Acidimicrobiales bacterium | reverse complement strand
TGCTCGCGGCGGCGTGCCTCGGCGAGGATGCCGCTCTGCTGGATCTTCTTGTTGAAGCGGCGGAGCGCGCTCTCGAAGGTCTCGTTCTCACCAACTCGGACTTCTGCCAATCCCGGTTCACCTCCCTGGGCCTGGTCTCGTGGGTCGGGAAAGAGCTCGTCGGCCAGCCGGCTCGTTCCACCTCGACAACCCGCGCATGGGCGCTCGTCGACAGGCTGGCGGAGCATAGACGAGCCCCGAGCACCGGTCAAACAACGTGGCGTGGATGTGTCATGGGGTGGATGGCGAATGCCGAACCGGACCCGTGCCGGACGTAGACTCGGCGTTCCGCGGGCGCAGAACCTTGACTATGCCCGATCGCTCTACCATGGCTTCCGGAATGAGATGGCCTCGACGGAGAACCCGCGGCAGGGCTCGTCGCAGGAGACCCCTGACGCATCCCGTGTACGCGAGGTGTCGCGGCGGATCGCCACGTTTCGCGGTCGCATTGCCGGTACTGTAGGTCCCGACAGGACGACATCAAGGGTGGAGGCAGTGCGCGATGGCCGACTTGGCGTTCCAGATCCCGGGCGAGTCGGGTACCGAGGTCGTCGTCCGGCGCGCCTTCTGGTCCACGACCATGCTCAAGGACGGTGTGCCACTGCCACGGGAAGGCGGTCGGTTGAGCCCGTACCTGCTGTCAATGCCCGATGGAACCCAGCACAAGCTTCGCCTTCGGGGGTCCTTCAATCTCGCGATCAATGTTGATGGTCGCAACTACCGGCTGGAACGGCCGCTGCGTGGGTGGGAGTACTTCTTCGTGGTGTTCCCGTTCATTGTCGCGATCCCCGGTTTCACCGGAGGTGCGCTCGGGTTCGGGCTCGGCTTCGGCGCTGCGCTCACCAACGCCCGACTCGCCCGCTTGGCTTCGCGCGCCTCGGTGCGCATCGCCTCGATGGCGGGTGTTGGCGTCGGGGTCGTGGCGATCTACCTTCTCGCGGCAGTGGCACTGTCCAATGCGCTCCACCTCGGAGGGCGCACGCTCGTGGTGGGGGCCTGCTATGAGGGATCGCCGACGGCATCGACGGAGGCCGACCTGCGCGAGGTCAGCTGCACAGCCGCACACGACGCCGAGGTCTTCGGGAGCGCCGCCTATCCGGCCACGTCGTCCACCTACCCGGGGCAGGCTGCGCTTGACGCCTTCGCAAACGCGACGTGCCCTGGGGCCTTCGTGACCTACACCGGTCGGTCGTTCAACTCGGCGACAGAGGGCGGCGCCTTCTTTGAGCCATCGTCGACCAGTTGGGCAGCCGGTGGTCGGACCGTGGACTGCGTCGCGACCGCGCCGGCTGGGCAGAAGCTCACCGGGCCACTGGCCCGTCCTGGATCGGGCAGCGCGGCACCGTGAGGGCGACGATGGTGACCCGGCGTCCGTTCAAGCGAGCCACGGAGGAGGGCTCCACGTGCGCCCTGCGCTGACCCCGGCGTGACGCGAACCCGGGTCAGTCGCCGATGACATCCAGCACGTCCGGCGCCCAGAACTTCCGGCCGTAGGCTGAACCGCCGCGGAAGGGCTGCAGAATGCCGGCTGCAACGAGCTTGTCCACGCTGGACTTGGCGGCCGGGTAGGTCACGCCCAGGAGGCGCGCCGCGCCGGGAACCGTCAGCACGGGAGAACGAAACAGGCTATCGACGAGTTTCAGCAGCAGTGCAGATGATCGTGCCTGAGTCACCTCGCCGCGCCATCGCTGCTGGAGATCCTGAAGCCTCTTGGCCCGTTCCGTCGCGTCGCGGGCCTGGAGGGCGACGCCGCCGAGGAAATAGAGGACCCAGTCGCGCCACACCCCATGGCGACTCGTCCCCAGCAATCGCTGGTAGTACAAGTCGCGGTCCCGCTCGAAGAACGCGCTCAGGTAGAGCAAGGGGAGCGGGAGCAGCCCCCAGTTCACGAGCAGCAGGCTGACGAGCAGCCGACCGATCCGCCCGTTTCCGTCCAGGAACGGATGGATCATCTCGAACTGGCCGTGGATCAGGGCCAGCCTGACAAGCGGCGGCAGGCCGGGGTCTGGTTCGTGCAGATAGCGCTCGAAGGCGCTGATTGCCTCTTCCATCTCGGCCACGGGTGGCGGGACGAACGTCGCGTCCTTCAGGAGACACTTCTGGGGGCCGATCCAGTTCTGCGTGGTCCGGAACTCTCCGGGATTCTTGTCCGTTCCGTGCACCCCTTGCAGCAGGCGCGCGTGCATTTCCTTGAGGAGCCGTCCGCTGATCGGAAGCTCGTCGATCCGGTTGAATCCGTACCAGAAGGCCGCGATGTAGTTCACGACCTCATGAACGTCCTCGGATCCGCCTCGGCGGCCTCGCGACTCCCCTCCCGCCTCAAACTCGTAGAGGTCGGCAATGGTGGCCTGCGTCCCCTCGATCCTCGAGGACAGCACCGCTTCCTTCCGGATGAACGGATTGGTCAGGAGGTCCGGGTTGGGAATCATGCGGCCAAGACCCGACAGCTCGCCGAGGGCGCGATCGGCGTCTGAGAGCGCTGCGAAGAGTTCGAGATCGAGTGGGATCTCGGGGGGCAGCGGATGAGGAACGAAGGCCTCGTACGC
>JANMRJ010000105.1:0-1560 GCA_031370985.1 Acidimicrobiales bacterium | reverse complement strand
CATGCCGACCGCAGCTGGGAGACCCGCCTGCGCCGGTGGGCGCGGCCGGGCCTGGTCATACTCGACGACTTCGCCATGAGAGCCTTCAGTGCCACCCAGGCTGATGACCTCTACGAGCTGATCAGCGAACGGGCCGGGGCCAGCGTGGTCATCACCGCCAACCGGGCGGCCGAGGACTGGTACTCGCTGTTCCCGAACCCAGTCGTCGCCGAGTCGATCCTTGATCGCGTAGTCAACGGCGCCCACCACATCGCCATGCCGGGGCGCAGCTACCGGCCCAACCGCCGCCCCGGGGCCGGCTCGTGAGCATCATGCGCGAGATGCTCGCCGTCCTCGCCGAGCTGGAACTGCTGATCGACAAAGACCCCGACGCCCTGGCCCGACGGGAGCAGATCCTGGCCACCAAGGCGGAGCTGGTGGAGCGGATCGATGCCGAGCCGGAGCCGGTGATCGTCGCGCCATCGTCGCGTGACGGGGAGGCCACCACGCCCTGCCCGGTGTGCGGGTGCGGCTTCGTCGTCACCGGGCGGCGCCAGTATTGCAGCGACGGTTGTCGACGCTCCGCCTGGGCCAGCCGGCACCGGTTGCCGGCGCCGCAGGTCTCTGTGGTCGTCGTCGCCCCACCGGCCGGCTCCCGGCGCCCGGCGACGGTCTATGAGTGTGACGCCTGCGGGGCCAGGTCGCTCGGAGACCAGAGATGTGAGGGCTGTGGCGTCTTCATGCGCCGAGTCGGCCTGGGCGGGCTCTCACCCTGCTGTGAGGAGGCGGTGGCAGCGTGCGAACTGATCGCTGTCGTCGAGGGCGCCGGCGGCCGCCGATGACCGCGGCGGCGGTCGTCTGTGCCGCTCATGGCTGCGTCAACCCTGTGCCTCGCAACGCAGGACCGGGACGCCCGGCTGTGTACTGCTCGCCGGCCTGCCGGCCCAACCACCCGCAGCCCAAGATCCTCGTCGAGGTCGACCACCCCGAGACCAGCCCTGACGGCCGGCCGGTGGAACGAGTGTGGACCGTCCGGCTCCGGCGTGGTCAGGACGTCGTTGTCATCGCCAATGACCTTGGATGGCCGTCAGCCCACGCGCTGGTCGGAGCACTCGGCGACATCCTCCGCCCACGTTCCCGACAGACGGGAGGGACGATCGAGTAGACACTCAACCCAGGAGCCCGGTGGGGAATAACGGCAACGTCGGGCTAGGGAATTACGGCGGCGCTCACATCTGCCGGGGTGAGCGGTCGTGAGGTCGTCATGTTGTCTTCCGACACTGTACGAAGAGGGTGCGACAATCTGCCCTTGGCCTTGGAGAGGAAGGTAGTGAGACGCTCGGCGTCGTCGCGCTCCAGGTCGGCCCGCGAGGTGTTGCAGAGCCCGCAGACGCTGTAGCGAGTCTCTGTCGTGTTGGTGCAGGGAAAGCCCGTACTCGTTATGCCGATGCACCGGTAGGTGCGGCGGGTGCGGGAGGTGGTCATGTCATGCTCCTTTTCTGTTTTGCATCAGGACTGATGCCGCGTTGTTGAAGAAGGGGTTGGCTTCGGAGAGATAGGTCCAGGTGCTGGAGAGATTTC
>JANMRJ010000077.1:0-1087 GCA_031370985.1 Acidimicrobiales bacterium | reverse complement strand
ACCCGCAGGTGGCGGCCAGCAGGTCGGCCTTGACCGAGGAGAGGACGGCGGGTCCCTCCCATTCGAGGATGCCGGCGATGGCGGCCGTCGTCTTGCCCGACCGGGACGGACCGATCAGTGCAACGGCACCCCGGTCGCCTTGCCGTCCACGGCGTCGACGCTTCCCCGTGGGTGGCAGCTCGGTTGCCAGCAATCGCCGGCCGTGCCGTCCGAGCAGGAACCGCCCGGGATGGGGTCCGCTGACTGCGAGCGGCTTCAGGTCGCGGGCCGTGGCGAAGCGGGCACGGGCGTCGACACCAAGGGGCCGCCGAGGCAACGTGCCGACTTTGGACCGGGACACGAGGCGGAAGATCACGACTGCGACCGTCAGCGTGATGACGAGGACGACGACCGTCGCCGCCCAGTAGAGCAATGGACCTGGAAGCGAGGCTCGGGCTTCGGCTGGCCAGGCCAACTTTGGGTCGCTGAGGTGAGACGGAAGCCGGGTGACGGCGGTGACTGCATCGGCGAAGGACACGTGAAGGCGTCCACCACCGATGGCGGACGCGGCCCAGGCACCGAGCCACACGGCCCCGCCAAGCGAGCCGACCAGAGCCGCGCCGATGAGGACAGCGAGTTCGAAGCCCGAGAGACCGTTGCGTTCCATGACCAACTAGTGCCAATACCGTTTACTTAAGGTTACAGGCGTGTAGTTTGGGGCATGCCTCGTTCTGGATGGAAGAAGCCTGAGTCCAGGACTCCCAGTATGGAGAGAGAGTCTCCTGTGGGAAGTGAGCCGATCGGCAGGGCTGAGGGCGGGTTCCCTCAGGGAACCTTGACGCTGTAGACCAGTCGCAGGTCGGTCCCTGGGTAGGTGGTCTCGGTGGCGGTCAGCTCGGTGCAGAGGGCGGCGATGGCCCGGCTGCGCCGTGGTGAGGAAAGCGGCTCGATGCGGACGTGGAGCTCCTCGCCGATGATCTCCATGTCCGCCGAGGCGGAGAACGCTTCGCTGAGCAGGCTGTGAGCTTCGTCCTCGGCGCGGGCGTAGTGAGCGCCGAGGGCACGAGCGAGGGTTCCCTCGGCGTTCCAGGCCGCCATGCGGGCGGCG
>JANMRJ010000069.1:0-7230 GCA_031370985.1 Acidimicrobiales bacterium | reverse complement strand
GGCTTCCGGGCCGCTCCCCGCGCTATTGTCGGCGGTGGCGCGGGCGGCTCGCTCGCAGGAGGTGAGCTATGAACATGCTCGACCGTGGCCAGGGGGGCGGGCTGTTCGCATCCGGGATGTCCTTGGTCGGCCGGCTCAACGCCTCGGGCAACCGGGCCGGCGCCGGCGGAACAGGTGGATCGGGTGGCGCCGGTGGCGCTGGCGCCTCCGGCATCAGCGGGTCGGGTGCGTCGCTCGGCGCTGACTTCGGCGGCTTCGCCGGCCTGGGCGGCGGCGGAGGCGGCGGCGGCGCCGGGGGCAGCGGTGGCGGCGTCTATAACCAGGGCGTGATGACCATCAACGCCTCGAGCACCATCGCCGGCAACCAGACGGCCGCCGGCGTCGGTGGCGACGGCGGGAGTGGCGGGAGCGGCGGTGTTGCCGGGCTGTTCGGCGGGTTCGGCGGCAACGGCGGAGTCGGCGCCGCGGGCGGCGCCGGCGGCAACGGCGGGGGCATCGCCAACACCGGATCGCTGACGATGGACTCCGTCGGCGTTCTCGGGAACCGTACCGGCGCCGGAAACGGCGGCAGGGGCGGGAACGGAGGCGCAGGCGGGACCGCCTTCCTCTTCCCGACCGGCTTCGGCGGCTTCGGCGGCCAAGGCGGCACGGGCGGCAACGCCGGCAACGGCGGCAGCGGGGGCGGCATCTTCAACGACATCAACCCGGCGACGCTCTCCCTCACCGGGGTGAACGTCATCGCCAACGTCACCGGCACCGCCGGCTTCCCGGGCAACGGCGGGGTCCTCGGCGCGGCGGGGAACGGCACGCCGCCCGGGACACCCGGGACACCTGGGCTGCCCGGAGGTCCCGGGACCGGCGGCTTGGGCAGCGGCATCCGTTACCTGGGGGCGATGCCGACCGCAACGTTGCTGACCGTCGCTGCGAACACGCCGCCAGCGCAATGCCTCGGCCCGATCCCCCCGTTCTGCACTTGAGCAACGCCACACCAGATCTTCGCGGCATCCCGTCACAAGGCAGCCGACCCGGCGGCGGTTCTCCCGGTGTGGCCGCCGCTCAGTCGCCCCGCTGGTCGCGCAGGTAGCGCTCGAGTTCGGCGGCCAGCGCGTCGCCGGTGACCATCTCCAGCGCAGGCCCGTCGTCCTCGTCATCATCGGCGTTGGCCTCGAGCCGGCGGACGTAGGCGACGATGTCGTCGTCGGCCGCCACCACCTCGCTCACCTGGCGCTCGTAGTCGGCCACGGCGACCTCCAGGTCATTGGTGTCCACCGAGGCCGACAGGAGTGAGGCGGTCCGCTCGACCAGAGCCAGCGACGCCTTGGGTGACGGCGTCGACGCCACGTAGTGCGGCACCGCGGCCCAGAGCGAGGCCGACGGGAGGTGGGCTCGACTGAACGCGTCGTGGAGGACGCCGACGATGCCGGTGGGGCCTTCGTAGGTGGAGCGGCCGAGGTTCAGCCGCCGGACCAGCTCGGCATCGGCGGCGGTGCCCGTCACCCGTACCGGGCGGGTGTGGGGCACGTCGGCGAGGAGGGCACCCAGGATCACGATCATCTCAACGTGGAGGTCGCCGGCGATGCCGACGAGCTGTTCGGTGAACGTGCGCCACTTCAGCTGGGGCTCGTGCCCGAGGAGCACGACCACGTCACGCGACGTGCCGGGAAGCTCGGCCCAGGACAACTCCGTCTGCGGCCACTCGATCCGCCGGGTGATGCCGGCGACGAGGCGGACCTGGGGCCGGGTGGACGTGTAGTCGTAGAAGTCCTCGTGGTCGATGACCGCGAACGGCCGGGTTCCCCACCGCTCCCGTAGGTAGCGGGCGGCGGAGGAGGCCGCGTCGGCGGCATCGTTCCAGCCCTCGAAGGCGGCGACGAGCACCGGTTGGCGCAACTGGGGCCGGTCCTGCCAGCGGACGTAGTCCATCTGCCCCACGGTACCGGCGCCGCCGGGGACCGAATGTCTCCGGCCCGCCGTACCCTGGATCCGAATGGCGTCCTTGGAGCGCTTCTCGCCGGTCTCCCGAGCCTGGTTCCAGGCTGCCTTCGCCGCGCCCACCACCGCCCAGGAGCAGGGGTGGGCGGCGATCAGCCGGGGCGAGCACACGTTGATCCTGGCGCCGACGGGGTCGGGCAAGACGCTGGCCGCCTTCCTGTGGACGCTCGACCGGCTGATGACCGAGCCGGCGGTGAACACCTGCCGCGTGCTCTATGTCTCGCCCCTCAAGGCCCTCACCTACGACATCGAGCGCAACCTGCGGGCGCCGCTCGCCGGCATGGCGCTAGAGGCTGAGCGCCTCGGGCTTCGGGTGCCGGCAGTGAGGGTCGGCACCCGCACCGGCGACACGCCGGCGGCCGACCGCCGCGACCTCGTCCGCCACCCACCCGACATCCTCATCACCACGCCGGAGTCTTTGTACCTGCTGCTCACGTCGCAGGCCCGGGAGATGCTGCGGTCGGTCGAGCACGTCATCGTCGACGAGATCCACTCCGTCGCCGGCACCAAGCGGGGCGCCCACCTGGCCCTGTCGCTGGAGCGGCTGGAGCGCCTGACGGAGCGTCCGCCGCAGCGCATTGGTCTGTCCGCCACGCAGCGCCCCCTCGACGAGGTGGCCCGGTTCCTGGGCGGCCGGGCCGGCGGCGCGCCTCGGCCGGTGACGGTCGTCGATGCCGGCGTGCGCAAGACGCTGGAGCTCCAGGTGATCGTCCCTGTGGAGGACATGGGCGAGCTTGGGAAGCCCATCGACGACGGCGACGGCCCGTTGCTGTCGGGGCCGGCGGCGGGCAACCCCGAGGCTCGCCACTCCATCTGGCCGGCCATGCACCCGGTCCTGCTCGAGCTGATCCGCACCCACCGGTCGACGCTCATCTTCGTCAACTCCCGCCGACTGTCGGAGCGGCTGGCCGCCCGTTTGAACGAGCTAGCGGGTGAAGACCTGGTGCGAGCCCACCACGGGTCGGTGGCGCGCGAGCAGCGGCTGGAGATCGAGGATGCGCTCAAGGCCGGCAAGCTGCCGGCGCTGGTCGCCACCTCCAGCCTGGAACTGGGCATCGACATGGGCGCCATCGATCTCGTCGTGCAGGTCGAGTCGCCGGCGTCGGTGGCCAGCGGGCTCCAGCGCATCGGGCGGGCCGGCCACCAGGTGGGCGAGCCATCCCGCGGCCGTATCTTCCCCAAGTTCCGGGGCGACCTGGTGGAGGCGGCGGTCGTCGCCCAGCGGATGGTGGCCGGGCTGATCGAGGAGACCCGCGTCCCCCGTAACCCCCTCGACGTGCTGGCCCAGCAGATCGTGGCCATGGTCGCGGTCGAGGACCTGCGGGTCGAGGAGGTAGCCGAGGTGGTGGCCGGCGCCTACCCCTTCGTCGACCTCTCGCCCACCGTGTTCGAGAACGTGCTGGACATGCTGGCCGGCCGCTACCCCTCGGATGAGTTCGCCGAGCTGCGGCCCCGCATCGTGTGGGACCGGGCCGAGGGGACACTCCGGGCGCGGGCCGGCGCCCGCATGCTGGCCGTGGTCAGCGGCGGCACCATCCCCGACCGTGGCCTCTACGGCGTGTTCACGCCCGAAGGCAACCGGGTGGGCGAGCTCGACGAGGAGATGGTTTACGAGAGCCGGGTGGGCGAGACGTTCCTGCTCGGCGCCACCACCTGGCGCATCGAGGAGATAACCCGAGACCGGGTGGTGGTCACGCCGGCGCCGGGGCAACCGGGGAAGATGCCGTTCTGGCACGGCGACGGCCTAGGGCGGCCGGCCGAGCTGGGCCGGGCCATCGGCGCCTTCCTCCGCGTGGTGGGCGACTGGTCCGACACTCGGCTGGTCGAGGAGTGCTCGCTCGACCCTCTGGCGCTGAGCAACCTGCGGGCCTACTTGGCCGAGGAGCGGGAGGCCACCGGCGGCGCCCTGCCCACCGACCGCCAGATCGTGGTCGAGCGCTTCCGCGACGACCTGGGCGACTGGCGTATCTGCGTCCTGTCCCCGCTGGGCGGCCGGGTCCACGCCCCGTGGGCTTTGGCCATCGAGGCCCGGGCCCGCGACCGCCTCGGCATCGAGGTCCAGACCATGTGGAGCGACGAGGGGATCGTCGTCCGCCTGCCCGAGGCCGACGAGTCGCCCCCCGTCGACTCGGTGCTCCTGGAGCCCGAGGAGATCGAGGCCCTGGTCGTGGGGGAGCTGGCCAACTCCGCCCTGTTCGCGGCCCGCTTCCGGGAGAACGCGGCCCGCGCCCTCCTGCTCCCCCGCCGGCGGCCGGGCTCCCGCACGCCGCTGTGGCAGCAGCGCCAGCGGGCCGCCGATCTGCTGGCCGTGGCCTCCCGCCACGGCGACTTCCCGATCCTGCTGGAGACCTACCGCGAATGCCTGCGCGATGTCTTCGACCTGCCGGCGCTGACCGACCTGATGACCGCCATCCGGGCCCGCACCGTGCGCGTCGTCTCGGTCGACACCGCCTCGCCGTCGCCCTTCGCCCAGTCGCTCGCCTTCCAGTACGTCGCCAACTTCCTCTACGAGGGCGACGCCCCCCTGGCCGAGCGCCGCGCCCAGGCCCTGACCCTCGACCGGACCATGCTGGCCGAGCTGCTCGGGGCCGAGGAGCTGCGCGAGCTCATCCATCCCGAGGCGTTGGAGGCGCTGGAGACCAACCTCCAAGCCCTCGATGACCGCTGGTGGGCCCGCGACGCGGATGAGGCCCACGACCTGCTTCGCCGGGTGGGCGACCTGACCCGGGAGGAGTTGCGGGCCCGGTCGACGGGCGACTTCGCCGCCGCGCTTCTGGCCGACCGGCGGGCTGTGGAAGTCCGTCTCAGCGGCGAGGCCCGGCTGATCGCGGCTGACGACGCCGGCCGCTACCGCGACGCCCTCGGCATCCAGCCGCCCGCCGGGCTGCCCGATGTCTTCCTGGCCCCGGTCGACGATCCGCTCGGCTCGCTGCTGGGGCGGTTCGCCCGGACCCACGGGCCGTTCCGTTCCGAGGAGCCAGCGCTCCGATTCGGCCTGCCCGCCGGCGTGACCGAGGCGCTGCTGGCCGCCCGGGCCGAGGCCGGCGTGCTGCTCCGGGGCGAGTTCCGGCCGGGCGGGTCGGGCCGCGAATGGTGCGACCCCGAGGTGCTGCGGTCGCTGCGCCAGCGGTCGCTGGCCGCCCTGCGCAAGGAGGTGGAGCCGGTCGATGCCGGCGTGCTGGCCGCGTTCCTGCCGGCGTGGCAGGGCGTCGGCAGCGAGGCGCAGGGCCTCGACCGCCTGTTCGAGGTCGTGCGCCAGCTCCAGGGCGTGGCCATGCCGGCGTCGGTCCTGGAGCGCGACGTACTGGCGGCCCGCGTGGGCGACTACTCGCCCCGCCTGCTCGACGAGCTGACCGCGGCCGGCGAGGTCGTCTGGGTCGGCGCCGGCCCGCTCGGGCGCGACGACGGCAAGGTCATGCTGTTCCTGCGCGGGTCCGCTCAACTCCTGCGGCCGGTTCCGACCGGTGATCGGCCCGACGGCCCGGAACACGACCGGTTACGGGAGCACCTGGCCCGGCGGGGCGCCTCGTTCTTCCGGGAGCTGTCCGGCACCGACGACAAGTCGTCGCTCGATGCGCTCTGGGACCTGGTGTGGGCCGGCGAGGTGACCAACGACTCCTTCGCCGCCCTTCGGGCCTTCGCCGGTGGCGCCGGCAGCCGGTCACGTGCGGCCAAGCGGACGGGTCGGCCCCGCATGGGCTCGTTGACGGTGCTCGGACCGCCGAAGGCCCAGGGTCGGTGGTCGCTGGTAGAGGCCGAGCTGCCGACCGGCGACGCCACCGCCACCCAGCGGGGCCACGCCCTCGCCACTGCCCTCCTCGACCGCCATGGCGTGCTGACCCGGGAGGCGGTGCGGGGCGAGGGCCACCCCCGGGGCTTCGCCGGGGTGTACCCGGTGCTGCGGGCCATGGAGGAGACCGGCCGCTGCCGGCGGGGCTACTTCGTCGCTGGTCTCGGCGGCGCCCAGTTCGCCCTGCCCGGCGCGGTCGACCGCCTCCGCGCCGACCGCAGGGACGTGTATCTGAGAGGCGGGGACAAGGCGACGTTGGTGCTGGCCGCCACCGACCCGGCCAATGTCTTCGGCCTGTCCCTGCCCTGGCCCCAGCGGCCGGGAGCGGAGGCAGGGCCCCAGCGGCCGGGAGCGGAGGCGAAGCCTGTGGCTGGCCCGAGGCGGGTGGCCGGCGCCTATGTCGTCCTGCTCGACGGCCAGCCCTGCCTCTACGTCGAGAAGGGCGCCAAGGGCCTCGTCGCCCTGCGCCCCTTCGACGGCACCTGGGAGGACGCCGCCGTCGCCGCCCTCGGACGCCTCGTGAGCAGTGGCCGACTACGACGGCTGAGCATTGAGCGCTACGACGCCGACCTGGAACCCGTCCTCCGGGCCGCCGGGTTCGTGCCTACGCCTCGGGGCCTCGTCCGCTATGGCACCTGAGCTCCTTGCACCCGACGGTCACTGGGCCCCATCTCGCCGACTGTTGACCCTCGTCCGTGCCTGAGGGTGATGTCCTCTTCCGCACCGCGGCGACCTTGCAGACGTGGCTGGCGGGGCGGAAGGTGACCGACGCGACCACGGCGGCCAAGCCCATGGTCGGGCGCACGGTCGAGCGGGTAGAGGCCAGCGGGAAGCACCTGCTGGTGCGGTTCGACTCGGGCCACGTCCTCCACACCCACCTGCGCATGACAGGGTCGTGGCACGTGTACCGTGCCGGCGAGCGGTGGCAGCGCCCGCCCAGCCAGGCCCGGGTGTCGGTGACCTGCGGCGAGCGGGTGGCCGTGTGCTTCAACGCCCCGATCGTCGAGCTGCTGGCGCCCGGCGGCGAGCGCAGCCACCCGTCGCTCTCGGGTCTCGGCCCCGATGTCCTGGTGGCGCCGCTCGACCTGGAGAAGATCCGCCGGCGGGCCCGCCGTCGGCCGCCGGCGACCGCGCTCGGGGAACTGCTCCTCGACCAGCGGGTGGTGTCCGGTATCGGCAACATCTGGCGCTGCGAGTCGTTGTTCCTGCAGGGGCGCAGCCCGTGGACGCCGGCGTCCGCCCTCACCGACGACGAACTCGACACCCTCATGTCCACCGCCTCCCGGATCATGACGGAAAGCCTGCGCCTGCACGCCAGCCGGGCATCTCGATGGGTCTACCGCCGCGCCGGCCTGCCCTGCCACCGCTGCCAGGCGTTGATCCGCTCGCGAGGTCAGGGTGAGCAGTCCCGGACCGCTTACTGGTGCCCGACCTGCCAGCTCGACTAG
>JANMRJ010000654.1:0-4396 GCA_031370985.1 Acidimicrobiales bacterium | reverse complement strand
GGCCGCGGCGGCCCGCACCATCGCCGCCCTCAACGCGGATGACCAGATTGGTGTGCTGGCGTTCAACACCGAGCACCGGTGGGTCGTCCCTTTGCAGACGCTGCCGGCGGAGGACGTGGTGACCAAGGGCCTTCGTGAACTGAAGCCGGCCGGCGGCACCAACCTCACCCTGCCCCTGAAGCAGGCCGGCGATGCGCTCAGGGCGGCCAAGGCCCGGCTGAAGCACATCATCCTGTTCACCGACGGCTTCACCAGCACCGGCGGCCTCGACACCCTCGTCCAGCAGGCCGGCGCCCTGGCCGCCGAGGGGATCACCGTGTCGGTGGTGGCCACCGGCGAGACCGGCGCGGCGGAGAACCTGGCCCAGGTGGCCGAGGCGGGCCGGGGCCGGTTCTACAACGAGCGTGACCTCAACGACGTACCGCAGATCATGATGCAGGAGGCGCTCCTGGCCTCCCGCCGCATCGTCAACGAGGAGTCCCGCTACCCCAAGGTCGTCTCCCAGGCCCAGCCGGTGCGCGACCTCCTGTCCACGCCGCCGTTGCTTGGCTGGCTCGGGGCGACCACGAAGCCAACCGGTCAGACCGCGCTGGAGATCGGCGACGACCGCGACCCCCGGCTGGCGTCCTGGCAGGGCGGCCTGGGCCGGGCCACGTCGTGGACCAGCGACGCGTCCGCCCGCTGGTCCCAGCAGTGGGCCGGCTGGGACGGCTACACGCGCTTCTGGACGGCGGTGGTGAAGGACACCTTTCCCGCCGCCGGTGCGTCCGGCGCCGGCGTGCGGGCCGAGCTGGTCGACGGGCGGCTGCGGGTGACCGCCGAGTCGGCCACCGCCTGGCCGGTTGGGGCGCCGGCCGTCGCCCGGGTCGCCACGCCCGGCGGTGGCAGCCAGGAGCTGACCCTCGAACGCGCCTCCGCCACCGCCCTGGTCGGCGAAGTCGCCGCCACTGCCCCTGGCGCTTACGGGGTTGGCGTGCTCGTCAACGGCGCCGGCGGGCCGCTGCTCTCGGCCAGCACGGTGGCGGTGCAGTCGTACTCGGCGGAGTACTCGCTGCGACCCGCCGACCCCGCCGCGCTGGAACGGGTTTCGGCGCTGTCGGGCGGTCGCGGCGCTATCGAGCCGGCGGTGGCGTTCGATGTCGCCGAGCTGCAACGGGGGAAGGGCCGCGTCCCGCTGGGAGGCTGGATGCTGCTGGCCGCGGCCCTCCTCTGGCCGGTCGCGGTGGCCCTCAGCCGCGTCGCCCTGCACGGTGCCGGCGCTGGCGCCATGAAGTCCGGCGCCCGGCGAGTGGCCGATTCCGTGCGCGCCCACATTCCCGCCCGTCCCGGCCACGAGCGGCCGGCGCCGGCCCCACGTCCGACGAAGCGGCCGAAGGCGCCGCCCCCGACGGCTGCGCCGCCGCCGACCTTGGAGCGGCTCCTACGCAAGAAGCGCGGCGAGGAATGACCGACATCTGCCGCCGGGGGCGGAGCCAAGGCTCAAGGTCTACCGGTCGGCCACCAGGAGGTCGTCGAAGTACAGGATCTGACCGGGCAGGCCTGCCGGGTCGGACAGCTCGACGGTGACCCGGGTGGTGCCGGGAGGGGCGATGACATCGGCGGCCGCCTCAGTCCACGTCGTCCCCAGGGCCAGCGTTACGGAACCGGTGCCCAGGACGCCACCGGCGCCGTTGCGCCACTCGACGGTCATGGTGGCCCCCAGCCCGGCCCCCGTCGGTGCCAACCCCCAGAAGCTCAGTCGCTTGGGGCCGGCGCCGGCGGCGAAGCCCGGCCAATTGCCCAGCTGCACACCCCAACCGTAGGGGGCCGTGACATCGACCCGCAGGCTGCGGGTTCCCTGGGCGGCGTGGTCGGCTGACTGGGACACCGTCGAGGAGAACCACGGGATCCACTTGCCGCTCGAGCCCTCCAGAGTGGCGGTGTCAGCGTCGAGGTGGTTGTTCGCGGGGGAGGGAGACGGCGCGACGGCGCTGGGCTCGACCACGATGTCGTCGACGAAGATGAGGTTGCCGGGCTGGCCGCCGGCGCCGGACAGTTCGACGCTGACCCTGGTGGTGCCCGCCGGTGCGTCGACGATAGTGGCACCCTCCTTCCAAGTCGCGGCGAGGGAGCCGATGCGCACGACATCGGAGCGCAGGATGGCCCCGGTTCCGTCCCGCCAGTCAACGGTCATAGCCGCCCCCAGGCCGGGGGTGGGCGCCAACGCCCAGAAGCTCAGGCGCTTCGGTCCTGGCGTGGCGGGGAAGCCCGGCCAGTTCGTCTGCTCCACGCCCCGGCCGTTTGGGGCCCGTGACCTCGACCCGGAGGCTGTGGCCAGGATCTGGGAGCCGTCTCCGGTCACGGCCAGCCTGAATGACAGCCTTGCGAGACTCCGGTGCGAGGGCGAACGAGTGCGATCCTGTGCCGACCGGCCATGTGCCGATGACTGCGTTCGCTGTCGCGTCGATGAGCTGATCCCAGCGGTCGAGCGCACGTACACCCGCCGACCGTCGGGGCTGACAACGGCTTCGCCGGCGCCCGGCACCGGGATGCGGGCGAGCACCCCCTTGCCGACGGAGTCGATGACGTAGACCGCATCGCCATCGGTCGTGTACGCGAGGAGCCCGTTGAGCACGCCGGGGCCGACTGCTCCGGCCGGTTGAGGCCGCCCGCCGAAGGCGACCAGGTGGCTGGCCACGACCGCCAGCACGGCGAAGGCACAGCGCCGGTGCCCCGATTGTCGCTGCCGTTGGAGGGTCGTGCCGATCATTGCCGTCCCCATCCCGTCGAAACCGACTGAACAGTCACCACCGACCGGAACAGCGCGCGAAACCCGCCAGGTCTGGGCGCCGCCCGGCGACAGGACGGGACGTACGGCGGCCTCAAGGTCGCTTGCGGGAAGGCTTCGGTCGACCCCTCCGGTCGGTCCTCAAAGGCCCGTTCGGCCTCTGCCACACTCGCGAGGTGCGGGGCGACGTGGCGAGCCGCCGGGCGTAGACTCATGCGGTGGCACTGAAGCTCCCGTGGGGGGTCGCCCTCACCTACGATGATCTTCAGGACACCCCGGAGGACGGCCATCGCTATGAGCTCCTCGACGGCGCTCTTCTCGTGACGCCGGCACCCAACACGGCCCATCAGGACTGCGTCCTCAACGTGGCCATCCTGCTCCGCACCACCGCCCCGCCGGATCAGAAGGTGTTGGTTGCTCCGTTCGACTGGATTATCAGCCCGCGGACGTTCTTCGAGCCCGACGTGCTGGTGGCGCGGCGGGCCGATATCGGCGTCGCCAACCTGGCTGTTCCGCCCCTGCTGGCTGTCGAGGTCCTGTCGCCCAGCACCCGCCGCATCGACCTGGTCCTCAAGCGCGACGCGTATGCCAGCGCGGGCCTGCCGTACTATTGGATCGTCGACCCGGTCGTGCCGAACCTGACCGTCCTGCGGTTGGTGGACGGCGTGTACGTGACGGAAGCCTCGGTCTCGGGCGACGAGCCGTTCACCGCATCGTGGCCCTTCCGGGTCACCGTGGTGCCCGCCCGCCTGCTCGACTGAACGACGGGTCTGGCCCAGCCTCACCACACGCTGGTTGGTCGAACAGCGCAGCCTCAGCGCGGTCGGGGGGCTCAAAGGACAAAACCCATTGCCGCAGCTGGCTCTCGGTGATGGGAACGGTGCCCTCGACCCCGTCAGCGGTCCGGGCAGTGACGCGACGAACCAGCTCGTCGATTCCAACGTCGAGGTGGTGCAGTTCCACCGACGCCCCCAGGGCTCGCGCGCCGAGCCGCTTCTCGTCACGGTCGGAGCGCAGCCAGAATCCAGACTCGAGGATCACGCACTGCCCGTGACCCAGAAGATCGCGCGCCAGGTCCCAGAAGAGCGACTCGATCCGGTCGCGGAACTCGTCGTCGAGGAGGTCCACGCCGAGGCGTGTCATCCACTCGTCGCCGCACAGGCGAGTCGCGGGAATCGCCTCCTCCAGGCGCTTTGCCAGCGTCGTCTTGCCGGACCCGGGCAGGCCGCACAGAAGGACCAGCCGAGTTCCGTTGCCGCCGCCTTCGTTACCAGCCGACATAGCGCTGGCGTAGAGTACCGCAGTGGCGCTACAGCTCCCGTGGGGGGTCGCCCTCACCTACGACGATCTTCAGGACACCCCGGAGGACGGTCATCGCTATGAGCTCCTCGACGGCGCTCTTCTCGTGACGCCGGCACCCAACCACGCCCATCAACGGTGCCTCCTGAACCTGGCCGTCCAGCTACGAAGCGCCGCGCCGGCGGACCATGAGGTTCTCGTTGCCCCGTTCGACTGGATCATCAGCCCGCGGACGTTCTTCGAGCCCGACGTGCTCGTGGCGCGGCGGGCCGATATCGGCGTCGCCAACCTGGCTGTTCCGCCCCTGCTGGCTGTCGAGGTCCTGTCGCC
>JANMRJ010001215.1:0-10133 GCA_031370985.1 Acidimicrobiales bacterium | reverse complement strand
GCGCGGCCGATGGATCCTGTTGCGCATGTCCGGTGACGGTCCCAATCACGAACGCCGTTTCCTCGTAGCAGCCTATGACGGGCAAACGGGCAAGCTGCTCTGGGTTCGCAACCATTATGGTCTGTACGGCACGAATCCCGTCGCCTTCGTGTCGCATTTTCCGGGAGCGGTCCTGGACTATGACGGCGACGGTGCTGATGACTGGCTGGTTTGCTCCGAGAACTTTTACGGCATCATCTACGTTCGAGTAAACAAAGTCCTCATTGGCCCCGTGGTCCTCTCCGACGCACTCGCCGGACATTGGACGGCCTACTCGTTCCCTTCAGTGGCGAGTTTGCATGCAGACAGCAAGCCCTTGGTGTTGCACCACGGGGCGTTTGCGCTGGGGGCTACGGGGGGTGCGGGTCGCCCTTCGCCGTTCCTTCTTGGGCCGGCAGCCGGCCTGGGACCGCCTTCGGCGGTGACCTCGGCCGCCGGCAGATACACTGCAGCGTTCGTCAAGGGTGGGAGGTGCCCCTCGGGGGCGCCGTCTGACCACCAGAGGAGAAGCACACACGCATGGCCAAACGGCGCGTAGCGGCGATCGTCAAGATCCAGATTCCGGCCGGGGCGGCGACACCAGCCCCGCCCGTGGGTACGGCCCTCGGCCCCCACGGCGTGAACATCATGGAGTTCTGCAAGCAGTACAACGCGGCCACCGAGTCCCAGCGGGGCACGGTCGTGCCGGCGGAAATCACTGTTTTCGAGGACCGGTCGTTCACCTTCGTCATCAAGACGCCCCCCACGCCGGTCCTGCTCCGGGCCGCGGCGGGCATCCCCAAGGGCTCGACTGCGCCGGGCCGCGAGGCCGCCGGCACCGTCACCGACGCTCAGGTCACCGAGATCGCCACCACCAAGCTGCCTGACCTCAACGCCAACGACCTTGAAGCGGCCAAGCGCCAGGTCGTCGGCACGGCCCGCTCCATGGGCCTCACGGTCAAGGGCTGATCGAATGACTCATACCCACAAGGACAGCAAGAAGTACGTCGACGCCACCCGCCGCTTCGACCGTGACCGCCAGCACGCCCCGGGCGAGGCCGTCGACCTGGTCAAGAGCCTGGCTGCGGCCCGCTTCGACGAGTCGGTGGAGCTGGCCGTGCGCCTCGGCGTCGACCCCCGCAAGGCCGACCAGATCGTGCGTGGCACCGTCGGCCTGCCCGCCGGCACCGGCAAGACCGTGCGCGTGGTGGCCTTCGCCGCCGGCGACGCCGCGGCCGAGGCCCGTGAGGCCGGCGCTGATGTCGTCGGCGCCGAAGACCTCGTCGCCCGGGTCGCGGGCGGTTTCCTCGACTTCGACGTTGCCATCGCCACTCCCGACCTCATGGGCCAGGTGGGAAAGCTGGGCCGGGTGCTCGGCCCCCGCGGCCTCATGCCCAACCCGAAGACCGGCACCGTGACGATGGATGTCGGCCGGGCGGTCCGGGAGTTCAAGGGCGGCCGGGTGGAATACCGCACCGACCGCTACGGGAACATCCACGTGCCGATCGGCAAGGTCAGCTTCGACCGCACGTCGCTCCTGCGGAACTTCCAGGCCGTCATCGAGGAGCTCCAGCGGGCCAAGCCGGCGTCGGCCAAGGGCAAGTACATGCGGGGCATCGCCGTGTCCTCCACCATGGGACCGGGGATCAAGGTCGACCCCAACGGCATGCGCGCCCTCGACGAGGAGCTCACCGCGTCGGCCTAGCGTGCCGAAGCCGATGCCGGTTCGGCTACCCGCTCGCTGCCCATGTCCGTACTTGGTCCACGAAGTCAGCGAGGTCGTCAAGCTGGTCGAGGTGGGCGATCACGCGTTCGTCGTCGACCTCGGCGTACCCGTGCACGAGTACGTTGCGGAAGCCCGTTGCTTGGGCCAGGCGCTCGGCTAGGTCCGCGTTGAGGACGCCGTGGCGGGCCATGAGCCTGACCGCTCCAGCCGAGTCCTCCGGCGGCCCCCACAACTCTGACGCCAGCAGGTGATGGGCTATGTCGAGCACCGCTTCGATGGCGGTGACGAACCGGTACTTCGTGCCTGAAAGTCGGGCCTCGTCGGCGCGAAGGGCATCGCGGTCCTCGGCTGCCCGGGTCCGAAGAATGGCCAACTGCTCGCCAAGCCGCTGCAGCAGTCGGGCGAGCCGTACTGGGTCAACCACGGCCGAGCACGGTCGCCACGAGGTCGGTGCGCCGATGAGCGTCGTCGAGGTAGCGCTTGGAGCGGTCGGCCTGCCAGGCGACACGGGTGGGTGGGTCGTGGTCCAGCACCACAACGCCGTACAGGGCGACTCGGCCCGAGAGCTCCAGGCCGGCGGTGTCGAGCACGAGCAGGTCGACCGCTGCGCCCAGGTCGACCTCCCAGGGGGCTACGGGCCGCCCGAACCAGGCGGCGACATCGAGGTCGGAATCCCGGCGGTAGCCGCCGCCGGCCCGGCTGCCGTGCACGAAGGCGAACACGGCGCCGGCCTGGTCGAGCCGCTGGCGAAGTTCGGCGAGCGACATGCCCGCCGGAAAAGCCACCGAGGAGGGGCGGTGCATGAGGTCCAGTCTACGATGGAGGGCAGCGCACGGGCAGCCGTCGGCGCCGGGCAACCGTGCAGCCAAGTCAACCGACGAGGGACCCCCGACACCCCGCTTGCGTGCCGCTCAGCAGGTTCTGCCAAGGGAATGCCGACCCGGCGGCCCCCGTTAAGCACGCTGGTTCTGCCGAGCCGACTGTCCATCGAGGGGATGAGCGAAGGGGGAGGGCGGCGCAATGCCTGGTGTCGGATAGCCTCCTCGGCGTTGCGAGCGGAGGGGGAGTCGTGGTGGGGGAGAGCGGTGGGAGCACCCGCGACAGCGGCGCTTTGGCGGCCGGCGCCGGCTACCTCGACGCAGCATCGACTGCGATTGGCATGGGCGCTAAGGTCGGCGCCTCGATCGGCGTAGCAGCGAGTTCGATGCTCGGGGTTCCGACCCCTCCCGCATCGACACCACCACCGATCGCAGAGTCGGCGATCGTGCAGCAAGGACGCGCCGGACTGGCTGACCGAAACGCTCGCACCGGCGGCGCCCGAGGAGATGGGTGGGGAGTGGGACGCACTTCAGTCAGCGGCGCGCTCTCGCCATGCTACCGACCCGGCGCTGGCTGACGCGCTCGCCGGTCCCGACTATTCGGATCACTCCGACCCGCCTGACGTGGCCCCTGATGCCCTGATCGGTCACCACTCTTGCGCTGGTTGCAATCGTTGCAGTCGGTTGCGCTGCGTTGGTGCCGCAGCGGTACTGGGCGCCGTTCGCCGGGTACGCAGATGCAGCGAGGACGTTCGGTCTCGCCAGCCGGGTCGGTGAGGCCACCCTCGGCATAACTGAAGCAAACGTCAAGCACGCCCTGAAGTGCACCGAGCTCTCGCTGAACGAGGTAGCTCTGATCCCAGAGCGGAGTTCCACAGTCCAGGTACGCCTCAATGCTTACGACGGGTTCTCCGAGAACGACGTTGCCTTGGTTATGGCGTTTCTTCACGACGCCATCCTCATCCCGTTCAAGACGATCGTGTTGTCGGTGGCCCAAGGCGACGCAGAGGAGGTGGCATGGACCCTCGACAGGGATGGACTCGGCATCGGCCGGGCGGTACGAGACCCGGCGGAGCTGTCAGCGCACCTCGCTCCGGCGGTTGAGCTTGCAGCTGAGTCCGACGCCCTCGTTTGCGCCGGACTTGTCCGGAGCGAGTCCTCCCGCATGGGCCTCGCCAGGCCGTAGTACGATGGCAGTCACATAGATCGCCGTAGACATTCGGTGTGCTCCCGCCTCGCAAGGGCAGAGCGCGTAAGCGGCCCCAACCAGGGCCCGCCCAACGAGGCGTGAACCTCCCGAGGGATTGTTCGCGCGTGCCGACCAACCGGGAGGAGTTGCTTTGGGAGAACCCAGACCTGAGAAGGTCGCTGTCGTGAACGAGGTGCGTGAGCGCCTGTCCTCGTCGAACGGCGCGCTGCTGACGGAGTACCGCGGGCTGAAGGTCTCCGACCTCGCCACCCTGCGGGCGTCGGTTGGCGTCGCCGGAGGCGAGTACCGGATCTTCAAAAACACGCTGGTCCGGCGGGCGGCGGCCGAGCTCGGTCTCACCGAGCTTGAGCCGCTGCTCGTGGGTCCGACGGCGATTGCCTTCGTTGATGGCGACGCAGTGGCCGTGGCCAAGTCCCTCCGGGACTTTGCTCGCACCAACCCCAACCTGACCATCAAGGGCGGCCTGCTCGGCACCACGGTGCTCAGCGCGGCGGATGCCGGCGCCCTCGCCGATGTCGCCCCCCGCGAGGTCATCCTGGCCCAGCTGGCCGGCGCTCTCGCTGCTCCGCTGGTGAAGATGGCCGGCCTGCTCCAGGCCCTGCCCCGCAACTTTGCCTACGGGCTCTCCGCTCTCGTCGAGAAGCGGCAGGCCGATGGCGAGGTGCTGTCGGCGCCCGTCGAGCCTGAGCCTGAGACAGCCACGATCGTCGATGAGGCGGCTGGCGCCGAGCCTGAGCCCGAGGCCGTCCAGGCCGAAGCCGAAGCGCCCACCGTCGAAGCCGAAGCCGAAGCCGAAGCGCCGGCTGAGCCCGAGACCGCTCCCGCCGAGCCTGAGAACGCCCCCGTAGAGACCGAGAAAGAAGGAGACCAGTAGATGGCCACCAAAGCAGAAATCCTCGACAGCATCGCCAGCATGACCGTGCTCGAGCTTTCCGAGCTCCTGAAGGAGTTCGAGGAGAAGTTCGGGGTGACGGCCGCCGCTCCCATGGCCATGATGGCCCCCGGTGGCGGCGGCGCCGGCGAGGCCGCCCCTGAGGTCGAGGAGCAGGACGAGTTCGACGTCATCCTCACCGAAGTCGGCGCCCAGAAGATCCCGGTCATCAAGGAGGTGCGCGCCCTCACCAACCTGGGCCTCAAGGAGGCCAAGGACCTGGTGGACAGCGCCCCGAAGGCCGTGCTCGAGAAGGTCTCCAAGGAAGACGCCCAGAAGGCCAAGGCCCAGCTGGAAGGCGCCGGCGCCACCGTCGAACTCAAGTAGTGCCCTTTCCGGGCCTGGATGTACCGCTACGGTACTTCCAGGCCCGGAAAGCCGTCAGCCCAGCAATTCGATGTCGACATTGAGAGCGCGGTACGTCGACAAGGCACGCCGGTCACGCGTCACGAGCGTCAGCTCATGCTCAGCGGCGGCGGCCGCGATCAGCGCATCGTAGACCGATCCCCCGGAGATCCGCAGTGGGCCGAGGCGGTCGAGGAGGGCCAGGGCGCCCTCTTGGCTCAAGAAGCGCGTGTTCGGGAAATCGGCGGCGAGGAGGCGGCCGACCGCATCCGCCGTCCGCCGCGCCGGACCGGGCAGGCGGGTGAGGACGGAGAACGTCTCGAAGGCGGCGTGGCCAGCCAGGCCCAGCTGGCGGCCGACCAGTGCCTCGCGAACCGATTGGTGGTGCTCGTGATCCGCCACGACCAGCGCCACCGCCACGCTGGTGTCTACGAGGCGGTCGTCGGGGCTATCGCTGGTCGGCATCGCGCAAGGTGCGGACCATCTCGTCGTCGAGGGGTACACCTGAAGCCGGGATGACCAAGCGCCCGTCCTGCTCCTCGAACCCGTCGCCGGCGATGGGTTCGACCCGCAAGCCAGAGCCATCGGCGACAACTTCCACTTCGCCGGGCTGGAGCCCGAGACGATCGCGCAGGGATTTCGGGATAACCAGACGACCTGCCTTGTCGATGGTTGCGCGCATGCCTGGAAGCTACCATCGACTGGATCGATGACAACGAGTTGTCCACAACCCTTGACCGCAGTGCCGGAGTCGAATAACCTCAGCCCAGCTTGATTCGAGCTGGCTTGCCCAATCGCGCAGTTGCAGCTAGTCTGGTATCTGCCGTGCCAGCCCGCGAGTCGCCGTCCTTTCTACCGGCTTGACCGCGCGCGCCCGGCTTTGACCGACCAGCCCTGCCCCGCACGCCCTCGAACAAGCAGCACCGCCCGCCCCGCACCGGCCCCCAAGCCGACTGCGTTTTCAGCCGACCGCCCTTCAGTAAATACTGTCTCCGCGAAGGAGTGAGGTTTTGCCCACTCGTCCCGCCCCTCGGGAACGCTTTTCTTTTTCCAACCTTGATGAGGTCCTGGCCCTCCCGGACCTGATCGCCGTTCAGCGCGACTCGTTCAAGTGGTTCCTCGACCGTGGGATGGCCGAAACCTTCCGCGACATCAGTCCCATCGAGGACTTCACCGGCCAGCTCCGCCTCGAGCTGGAGTTCGACGCGTCCGACCAGGACCTGCGGCCGCCGCCCAAGTTCACCGTGGAGGAGTGCAAGGAGAAGGACATGACCTTCTCCGCACCCATTTTCGTGCGGGCCCGTTTCATGAACGCCACCACGGGCGAGATCAAGGAGCAGACGGTCTTCATGGGGGACTTCCCCATGATGACCGACAAGGGCACGTTCATCATCAACGGCACCGAGCGGGTCGTCGTGTCCCAGCTCGTGCGTTCCCCGGGCGTCATCTTCCAGCCCGGCCGCGACGCCAAGACCATCGCCACCGCCACCATCCACCCCTACCGCGGTGAGTGGATCGAGTTCGACATCGAGCAGAAGCCCGGCAAGGATGTCACCGCCGGCACCCGCGTGGCCCGCAAGCGCCGCCTCTCGCTGTTCGTCCTGCTGCGTGCCCTGGGCTACGACCAGGAGGCCCACCCCGGCTTCATCGAGCGCTTCGTCAACCACTTCGACTTCCTCGAGGGCCAGTGGGAGAAGGAGAAGGACCTCGCCCCCACCCGGGAGGAGGCCCTGGTGGAGATCTACAAGCGGGCCCGCCCGGGCGAGCCGCCCCAGGTCGAGGCGGCCCGCGCCTATTTCGAGAACGCCTTCTTCAACCCCAAGCGCTACGACCTCACCCGCGTCGGCCGCTACAAGCTGAACCGCAAGCTCGGCCCGGAGATCGAGAAGATCGCCGAGATCCTCGCCATCGACCTCGAGCGCCCGGGCCAGACGCAGTTCGTCCTGAGCCCGTCGGAGATCCTGGCCGCCACTACCTACCTGCTGCATCTAGCCGCCGGCGAGGAGGGCTACCGCCTCGACGACCAGGACCACTTCGCCAACCGGCGCATCCGCTCGGTCGGTGAGCTGATCCAGAACCAGGTCCGCATCGGCCTGTCCCGCATGGAGCGGGTCGTTCGCGAGCGCATGACTACCCAGGATGTCGAGGCCATCACGCCCCAGACCCTGATCAACATCCGCCCCGTGGTCGCGGCCATCAAGGAGTTCTTCGGCACCAGCCAGCTGTCCCAGTTCATGGGCCAGACCAACCCGCTCGATGGTCTGACCCACAAGCGCCGTCTCTCGGCGCTGGGCCCAGGCGGTCTCTCCCGTGAGCGGGCCGGTTTCGAGGTCCGTGACGTGCACACCAGCCACTACGGCCGGATGTGCCCGATCGAGACCCCCGAAGGCCCCAACATCGGCCTGATCGGTTCCCTGGCTACCTACGCCCGGGTCAACGACTTCGGCTTCATCGAGACGCCCTACCGCAAGGTGGTTGACGGGCAGCTCACCGACGAGATCCGCTACCTCGCGGCCGACGAGGAGGAGGAGCACGTCATCGCCCAGGCGAACGCCACCCTCGACGACGACGGCCAGTTCGTGGGTGACCGCGTGCTCGTCCGCCGTGGCCCCCAGGGTGCCGGCGTGCGCATCGGCGCTGGCGGCACGTCGTATGGCACCACCAGCGAGATCGACTATGTGCCGCCGAGCGAGGTCGACCTCATGGATGTCTCGCCCAAGCAGATCGTCTCCGTGGCCACGGCCATGATCCCCTTCCTCGAGCACGACGACGCCAACCGGGCCCTTATGGGGGCCAACATGCAGCGCCAGGCCGTCAGCCTGGTCCGGGCCGAGGCTCCCTACATCGGCACCGGTATCGAGAAGCGCGCCGCCCGTGACGCCGGCGACGTGGTCCTGGCCGAGGGCGCCGGCGAGGTCGCCGAAGTCACCGGCGACCACATCGTCGTCCAGTACGTCGATGGCCAGTCCGACCGCGAAGGTCGCACGCTGGGCCGCAAGTTCTACCGCCTGGCCAAGTTCCGCCGCTCCAACCAGGGCACCTGCATCAACCAGAAGCCCGTCGTCGACGAGGGCCAGAGCGTCACCCTTGGCGATGTCCTGGCCGACGGTCCCTCCACCCACCACGGCGACCTGGCTCTGGGCAAGAACCTGCTCGTGGCCTTCATGCCGTGGGAGGGCTACAACTTCGAGGACGCCATCATCCTGTCCGAGCGCCTGGTGCGCGACGACGTGTTGACGTCGATTCACATCGAGGCCCACGAGGTCGACGCCCGCGACACCAAGCTGGGCGCCGAGGAGATCACCCGGGACATCCCGAACCTCTCCGACGACATCCTGAAGGACCTGGACGAGCGGGGCATCATCCGCATCGGCGCCGAGGTCGGCCCCGGCGACGTGCTGGTCGGCAAGGTCACCCCCAAGGGCGAGACCGAGCTCACCCCCGAGGAGCGCCTCCTGAGGGCCATCTTCGGTGAGAAGGCCCGCGAGGTCCGGGACACCAGCCTGAAGGTGCCCCACGGCGAGACCGGCAAGGTCATCGAGGTCAAGGTGTTCTCCCGGGAGGAGCAGCACGAGCTGGCCCCCGGTGTGAACCAGCTGGTCCGGGTGTACGTGGCCCAGAAGCGCAAGATCAGCGAGGGCGACAAGCTCGCCGGCCGCCACGGCAACAAGGGCGTCATCTCCAAGATCCTCCCGGTCGAGGACATGCCCCACCTGGCCGACGGCACCCCCGTCGACATCATCCTGAACCCCCTCGGTGTGCCGAGCCGCATGAACGTCGGCCAGGTGCTCGAGTGCCACCTGGGCTACGCGGCCCGCCACGGCTGGGACGGTGCCAACAACGGCACCAAGACATCCACCACGGCCACCAAGACCCGCCCGATCACCGAGCCCGCCGTCTGGGTGGCGTCGCCGGTCTTCGACGGCGCCCACTGGGACGAGGAGGGCGACGCCGGCTCCGGCAAGCACCCCACGATCCAGCAGATCCTCACCCAGCGCCTCAACCCCGACACCGCGGTGCCGGGTGGCCCCCGGCTGATCCAGGCCGACGGGAAGCAGACGCTGTACAACGGCCGCACCGGTGAGGCCTACGACCGCCCGGTGACCTGCGGTTTCGTCTACATCCTGAAGCTGCTCCACCTGGTCGACGACAAGATCCACGCCCGGTCCACCGGCCCCTACTCGATGAGCCCCCAGCAGCCCCTGGGCGGGACGGCCCAGTTCGGTGGCCAGCGCTTCGGGGAGATGGAGGTGTGGGCCCTCGAGGCCTACGGCGCCGCCTACGCCCTGCAAGAGCTGCTCACCATCAAGTCCGACGATGTCCTCGGCCGGGTCAAGGTCTACGAGGCCATCGTCAAGGGCGAGAACATCCCCGAGCCCGGCATCCCCGAGTCCTTCAAGGTGCTCATCAAGGAGATGCAGTCCCTCTGCCTCAACGTCGAGGTCCTCTCGACCACGGGCGAGGAGATCGAGATGCGCGAGCTCGACGAGGACGTGTTCCGGACCGCAGAGGAGCTGGGTATCGACCTGAGCCGGCCTGAGCGTGGGTCGGACGAAGAGGACGCCCGGCGGGCGGCAGAACGGAGCAGCCGGCTTTGATTTCGTCATCGCAACCAGAGGTTGCTCGACGAGTTGATCGTGTTGCGGCCGACCGGCGAAGCCGGTCGGCCTCCGCCGTCCTTTCCCTGGCCGGCCTTGCCGGCCGTCGGCCCGCAGTCATGGGGGCCGCCTTCGGCGGCGCCTCGTGTCCGCCGGCCACAGTCAACTTCAGTGCGTTGAGAGAGGAACGTTAAGAGTGCTCGACGTCAACAACTTCGACCAGCTGCGGATCGCGCTGGCCACCGCAGACTCCATCCGCACGTGGTCCAACGGCGAGGTCAAGAAGCCGGAGAAGGACGGCCTCTTCTGCGAGTAGATCTTCGGTCCGACAAAGGACTGGGAGTGCTACTGCGGCAAGTACAAGCGCGTCCGATTCAAGGGCATCATCTGCGAGCGCTGCGGCGTCGTGGTCACCCGCTCGAAGGTTCGGCGTGAGCGCATGGGCCACATCGAGCTGGCCGCCCCCGTCGTCCACATCTGGTACCTC
>JANMRJ010001128.1:0-2204 GCA_031370985.1 Acidimicrobiales bacterium | reverse complement strand
GGTGATCCGCTGCGGGCCATCGACGAACGCCTCGACCGTGCGCTCGACGGTCAGCACCGGCCAATGGGCCGGCGCCGGGCCGAGCCGGCCGCCGGCGCCGTCCACGCCGCGGATACGGAGGTAGAAAGCGCCGACGCACGCCTCAGCTGAGAGCGGACATGCAACCGGGTGAAGAGCCGGCCGCGATGCGTCTCGACGGTCTTGACGGAAATGCCCAGGTCTCGCGCCGGGGCTGAGCGCCATGTAGACGCGCGAGAGCCCTCCCGCCGATCTTGTCCGGACTGTCGGGAGGGCTCTTCCTGGCAGATGCCGGAGGCACCCGTGCTCATCGTCGGGACCGACCAGGACGTGTAAGAGGCCAGACTCTCCCGTGCCAGGTGGCGGCGGCCACGGCGGCTACCGAAGTCGAATCAGGGCCTCCGCTGAGCACCACTCCCACCCTGCCGGCGTCGGTCAACGTGCAGGCGACGGCGACCTCAAGGCGCGCACGGAGAGCCGAGGCATTGGCGTCCAGCGACCCAGCGTCAGCGATCGGCTCCGTCTGAAGCCGCCAGCGCCAAGTACGACTGCGGCCGCCATCGATCCACATGGCGGTACCGGACAGGACATCCGGACGCTACGTAAAAAGGTGTGTGGTCGGTTCCGTAGTTCCGTACGCAAGCAGCATCACGCCGGGGCCAGCAGCAGGACGACCGACCCGACGGCCCGGAGGGCCCCGATCGCCCGCCGGGTCGCCAGCGGCCCGTCAACCAGCACGACCAGGAACGTGCCCGCTCCCGGCGCGGCGGCCGCCAGGCCGAGGGCATCGGTCGAGGTGGCCAGGTAGGGAACCGGTCCTCCCGCGCAGTGCCGCCGCCAGGCATTGCCGAGCAGGGGGCGGGCGGTGAGCGCGGCTCCCGTCGGCGTCGGTCGACCGCCCATGTCACAGGTTACCCTTTGGGGTGTTGCGGTGGCGGGGTCACTGGTGCAGACTGCTCCCCATGGACACAACTTCGGCCACCGACAACGATGTCTACGAGCGCCCGACCCTCGAGATCCTGGGCACGCTGGTGGACTTGACCAAGAACGCCAACCAGCAGTTTTCCGACGTGCCGTCCGGTCCCACCAACAACGCCTTCCCCCGGAGCAGCTAGGAAGGGCCACCATCCGTCGGCTGCGGCTGGCCGGGACGTTTCGGCGGTATGCTGGGCGACGGATGGAGTGGGGTAGCGAGGGTGCACGGTGACGGCGATCTTCGGGTTGATCCGCGATAGCTCGAAGATCGACTTGGAGACCTCCCTCCGCAGGATGGAGCGGGCGCTGCGCCTTCGAGGTTCGAAGGCCAGCACCTGGGTCGGCGAGGGAGTCGCCCTCGGCACGATCAGTGCGCAGCCGTCGGTGGCACTCCGCCCCGACGGCTCCGTTGCGTTGGCGGGAGACCTGCGCCTCGACAATCGCCGGGCGCTGGCCGAGCGGCTCGGATGCCGGGAGGCCGCCGACGACTGCGAGGTGGCCATTGCCGCCCACCACCGTTGGGGCCATGACATGGCGGCGCAGCTGAGCGGCGATTTCGCCTTCGCCGTCTGGGACGATGTCACCCGGTCCCTCTACTTGGCCCGGGACCAGTTCGGCGTTCGCGTCCTGTACTACTGCGCCCTGCCGGGCCGGCTGTTCGCCTTCGCCACCGAGCCGAAGGCCATCCTCGCCATCGAGGGAGTCCCGCGTCGCCTCGACGAGGCCGCGCTCTTCGACGCCCTGATGAGCGACCGGGCCGACGAGCATCAGACCTTCTACCGCGACGTGCGACGGCTCCCGCGCGCCCACGGCCTGGTGGTCGACGGGACGGCGCCGCCCCGGCTGTCGCAGTACTGGGAGCTCGAGGCCGAGGGCGCGGAGCGCCGGGGTACGGCGGCGGACTTCGCCGAAGCCTTCCTCGAGCGGTTCCAGGTCGCCGTGGCCGAGCGGCTGGCGCCCGCACCCGAGCTGGGGTGCCAACTGAGTGGTGGGCTCGACTCCAGCTCCATCACCTGCATGGCTCGCCACCTCCTCCCGGCCGACGATGCCCTGCGCACCTATACGGCCACGTTCAGCGCCGTCCCGCAGTGCGACGAGCGGCCCTTCGTCGACGCCATCGTGACCCGTGGCGGGTACGTGCCGACCTTCGTGCCGGGCGACAGGGTCGGTCCCCTGACTCGGAGCGACGAGCTTTCGACCCACCTGGACGG
>JANMRJ010001053.1:0-3355 GCA_031370985.1 Acidimicrobiales bacterium | reverse complement strand
AAGGTTCCGAGCTCACGCAGCACCGGAGGTTCAAACTGCTCGTTCTCGATCATGGCTACTGGTCCCCCGTCGTTGGTGATGCTCTCGAATTTACCCGATTGTCGGGCATCCGTCCACCTATTGGTCGCCGTGGGCCCGCCTGAGGCCGGCGCGGATGTCGGCGCCTACCGCCTCCGCATCCGCGGCCTCGATGCCGGAGGCCAACTCGGCCCGGCCCCGCCCCACTGGCCGGCGCTGACCGTCGAGCGGGCGGTCGACGCGTTTGTCGAGGGCCCCCAGCGCATCACCGACCGGGCGGCGTCGATCCTCCTGTCCGCCGGCCGGGGCTGGGTCGATGTCGAGCGGTCGCCGGCTGTGGCCCGGTACCGCACCGTGACCCCCCTCTCCGACGCCGAGCTGTTGCACCCCTCCCTTACCCTCGCGGCCGCCCTCCTCGCCCGGTGGGCCGGGTGGCCGGCGTTTCACGGCGGGGCCTTCGTCGCCGGCGACGGCGCATGGGCGCTGCTCGGAGCAAAGGGGAGCGGGAAGAGCTCCACCCTCGGCGCGCTGGCCGCCGCCGGCCACCCGATCGTGGCCGACGACCTGCTGGTCGTCGCCGGCGGCCCGCCGGCGCAGGGAGAGCCCGTCGCCGGCGGCCCGCCGGAGCGGGGGGAACCCGTCGTCGTCGCCGCCGGCCCGCGTTTCGTCGACCTGCGGCCCGACGCAGCGGCCCACCTCGGGGTCGGGGAGCGCGTCGGCATGCTCGGGACCCGGGAGCGATGGCGGCTGGCCGTGGCGCCGATCCCGCCGGAGGTCCCGCTGCTGGGCTGGATCCATCTCGGATGGGGTGACGGTGGGCTGATGCCCCTCCAGGGCACCGAGCGCCTCGCCCGGCTCCTGGCCGAACGGGCGCTCTACCTGCCGGATCTGTCGCTCGAGCCGTACCTCGACCTGGCCGAGCTGCCCTCCTATCGCTTCGACCGCCCCAAGGGTATTGAGGGCCTGTCCGCCCTCGATGACCTGCTCGACGCTCTCGCCACCGCGCCCCGCTGACCCTTGTCCTCGCCACCCTGGGTCGCCCGCATCACGTCCACATCACGCCCGGGCCGACACCGAGATGTCGTCGAGGAACACCGACTGGCCCGCGGTGCCGGCGCTGTTCGTGAAGTCGACGCTTACCCTCGCCGTGCCGGCTGGGGCGGTGACATCAGCCGAGCCCTTCTGCCAGGTGCCCGACAGACCTGACAGGGTGACCATGTCCGCCCGGAGGGCGGTCCCGGCCGCGTCCCGCCACGTGACATGCATGGTGGCCGCCAATCCCGGGCCCGAGGTCGTCATGGCCCAGAAGGCCACCGTCTTGGGGCCGGCGGTGGTGGTGAAGCCTGGGTAGGTGTCAAGGGTGACGCCCCAGCCATAGGGCGCGTTGATGGCGACGCCGAGGCTGGCGGCACCGGTGTGGGCCTGGGCCGTCGAGCGGGTGACGGCCGTGGAGAACCAGGCCGCCCAGTGGCCCTTCGAAACCTCGACCGTCGCGGTGTCGGGGTCGAGGTCGTTCGACCCGGCCGGCGGGCCGGCGGTGGCGGCGGCCACGACGATGTCGTCGAGGAAGACCACGTCGCCGGCGACCCCGGAGCTGTTGGAGAAGTCCACTGCCACCCTGGCCGTGCCCGCCGGTGCCGTCACGGCGCGTGTCGCCTGGACCCACGTCGTCGAGAGGGCGAGGGGCAGGGTGTCGACCCGCAGCTCGTTGTTGGCCGCGTCGCGCCAGCGCACGGTCATGGTCGCCGAGAGGCCGGCGCTTGGCGCTCGGCCCCAGAAGCTGATCGTCTTGGCGCCGGCCGTGGCGGCGAAGCCGGGATAGTTCGACTGCGTCACCCCCCAGCCAAAGGGGGCGGTGACCGAGACCTGGAGTGCGCCGGGCCCGGTGTGGGGCGCGGTCGTGGAGCGGGCCACCGCGCTGGAGAACCAGGGCACCCACGTGCCGGTGGAGCCGTCGATCGTCGCGGTGTCACCGGCGAGGGCGTTGGTGGCGGTACCGCCACCCGGCCCCACGGACTCGACATCGACATCGTCGATGTAGAGGGCCGTGCCCGGCCCGCCGGCGCTGTTGGTGAAGTCGACCGCCACCCGCGCCGTGCCCGGCGGCGCGGTGACGCCGGCCTGGCCACGGGCCCACGCCGGCCCGACCGCCACGGTGACCCGGTCGGCCTGGAGCTCGACGCCGGCGGCAGTGCGCCAGTGGACGGTCATCGTGGCCGACACCCCCACCGCGGTCGGACCGAGGACCCAGAACCCGACGGACTTGGCGCCCGGCGAGGCGGGGAAGCCCGGATAGTTGCTCTGAGTGACGCCCCACCCGTAGGGCGCGGTGACGTCGACCTTGAGGCTGGCGGTCCCGGTGTGGGCCTGCGCCGTGCTTCGGGCAACGTTGGTCGAGAACCACGGGATCCAGACGCCGGCCCCGCCCTCGAGGCCGGCGGTGCTGGCGTCGAGGGCGTTGCCGCCCCCCGACGGCACGGTGGTAGTCGTCGTGGTGCTCGGCGCGACCGTCGTCGTCGTCGTGCTGGCCGGGCTCCCGTTGAAGGTCGACCCCGCGTCCTGGAAGTAGGGCGAGGCCTGCCAGACCGCGGCGCTCACCCAGTTGCCGATCGAGTAGGCGTCGAACTGCCAGGGGCCGGCGTAGCGGTTGGCCTGGAACCTGTTGTTCCGGCTGAAGCTGACGGCGTCCTGGACGGCCGAGTTCCGGTACGGCGACCACGGCGGGCTGCTCCCCACGTTCGAGAACAGTCCCTGGGTGCCGCAGTTGAACGAGCAGGCGATGGCGGCCTTGTCGATCCGGAAGTCGTTGTCCTTCACCAGTAGGTTCTGGGTCTTCCAGCGGCAGTCGGACAGGTAGGGCTCGGCGTTGATCGTGCCGGCGACGCAGTTGGCCACCGAGGCCGCGCCGGCGATCGGGCAGTAGCCGCTGGCGGTGCTGCCCGCGGTGTTGCAGAACCGGTCGGCGTTCTCCCACAGCACGACGCCGCCCCAGTTGTTCTCGAGGTAGTTGCCGCTGATCTCGAAGGTCGAGTACACGCCGCCGAAGACTCTCGCGTCGCCGCCGCTCTCCTGGATGTAGATGGCGGCGACGGGGAAGCCGTTGCCGGCGGCGGCCTGGATGGCGCCCTTCCGGAGGGCGTTGCGCTTGAGTGTGTTGTTGTGGATGTACGCGTTGTAGCTGGTCTCGTAGACGATGCCCTCGTTGGTGTTCTCCTCGATGTAGTTGCCATCGATGCGGGCGCCGACGACGTTGGTGTCGAAGAACAGGCCCTGGGCCTTGTTGTGGTGGACCCAGTTGTTGGTCACAACCACACCAGTCGTGCTCCAGATCTTGCCG
>JANMRJ010001035.1:0-9400 GCA_031370985.1 Acidimicrobiales bacterium | reverse complement strand
CCTGGCGCAGGGGGTCTCCTCTGCTGCCGGCACGGCGCCGATCGGGCTCACGGTCCCGGTGCAGGCAACGAAGAACGACCTGAACCCCGGCCGGCTCTACTCCCCCCCGAACTTCGCCGTCGACCCGGGCAACCCCATGCGGATCGTGGCCGGCGTGGCCGATCTCCGGTCGCGGCGGTGCAGCGTGATGCGCTCCCTCGACGGCGGCCAGAGCTGGAGCGCGTTGGAGGCCAACCCGGCCCTGGCTTCGTACCCGTTCTGTATCCAGGCCCAGGGCGGTGTGATCCAGTCGCCCATGGCGTTCGGGCGCAACGGAACTCTGTACATGGCCATGGGCGGCTGGGACGACCAGGACGGGACCCGCACGTCGGGTGCCATCCAACTGGCCCGCTCCTCCAACTTCGGTGACACCTGGGAGACCGTCCTGGCGTACAACGCCCGGGGCAAGAACGGCGACGCGGCGGAAAACATCCGCCCGGTCCACGCCCTGGCGGTCGACAAGGTCACCGGCAACGACGATGTCATTCACGTCACCTTCAACCTGACCAAGACCAACGCGGTGGCGCCCAACGCGATCCCGGCGCTGCCCATGGTGGCAACGAGCAGTGACGGAGGCCGTACGTTCGAGGCGCCCACCAATCTGGCCGACAAGCTCTTTGACGCCCCGGTCGTGCGCGACCAGGCGCTGGCCGCCGTGACCACCACCACGGCCGCCCCCGGGCCGACTACCACTACCACGGCGCCGGCCGCCGGCTCTCGGGCCGCGCAGCCCAACCAGGCCGCCAACTTCGCCGGGAGTGGGGCGCGGGCCAGCGTGACCGCCGGCGTCGATGGCAAGGGCAAGGCATACATCATGTGGCTCACCGGCACGGCCAACGTGACCCCGGCGCCGCCATCGGCTCGCATGCTTTCCACGTCCACCGACGGTGGTAGGACGTGGGCGACCTCCCAGACCATGCCGTTCAACTACGACAACGCCAGTCCCCGAATGGTTGTGACCAAGGAGGGGGTTATCCACCTAATCTACGGCTTGAACCCCAGGCCTGACCTCGCCGGGTACGGCGAGATCTACCACCAGGCATCCCTCGACGGGGGCAAGACCTGGAGCGAGAAGAAGGCCCTCACCGACGACCGGCCTGACGACCTTCGTGGCCAGTACTTCCCGAACATCAGCGTGGCCCCGAACGGCCGGGTCGACGCGGTTTGGTGGGACACCCGTGACGACCCCGGCACCCGCTCCAACGACATGTACTACTCCTACTCAACCGACGAAGGTAGGACCTGGAGCAAGAACCAGCGCATCACCGACCGGAGCGTTGACCGCAAGCTCGGGGTCTGGGGAGCGAACTACGACATCAACTCCCCGCCCGCGGTCGCTTCGGCCAGCGCGTTCGCCCTCTTCGGTTGGGACGACACCCGAAACAGCTCCGCGTTCTACAGCGCGACGGAGCTGGCCGGCTTCGGCGGTGGCCTCTCCGACATGTACACCGCGGTGGCCCAGTTCTCCGTCGTCGGCCCGGCCAACAACGACACGGCCAAGATCGTGCTCGCTGCCGTTGTCGGGCTCCTGTTCGTCGGCCTCGTGCTTCTCGGCGTCGCGGTGACGGCAAAGCGCCGTAACCCAACGCCGGTGGCCCCGGCCCCGGGCAATCAGGCGAAGGCGAAGGTCGGCTGACCCTCCGGCCTTCTTGCAACCCACGTTCCGCCCGGCACCCACTAGGGTGCCGGGCGGTGTCGCGCCTTCGTTCCTTCATCGCCCTCCTCCTGCTCACCGCCCTCGCCGCCAGCTGCTCCAGCGGTGGCGGCTCCGGGGAGACCGACGCCGAGCCTGCCGAGCCAAGGGCCACCGCGCAGGATCTGCGCGTCGCCGTTGGTGACGACCCGTTCATGGCCGGCAACCCCGCCGCGCTCGATGTGGGCATCCGCACCAACGGGCCCAACCCCGGCATCTTCGAGACGCTGACCCGCCTCAGCCCGACCTACGGCATCGAGGCGTCGCTCGCCGAGCGGTGGGAGTCGCCCAGCCCCAAGACGTGGCGCTTCATCCTGCGCAAGAACGTGACGTTCCACAACGGCACCCCGCTCAGCGCCGAGGCGGTCGTCGCCGCACTCGAAAGCTTCACCGGCCGCCAGACCCGCCCGCGTGGGCTGGACAAGGGGACGGCCAAGGCCACCGCCGACGATGTGGTCGAGATCAACCTGACCGCCGAGAACTCCCGCTTGGCCGAGCAGCTGGCCAACCCCAATATGGCCATCGTGGCGCCCGGCACCCGTCCTGGTGCCGGCGACACGCCGGAGACCACGCCCAGCGGCACCGGGCCCTTCAGCTTCGTGTCCTACGCCAAGGGCACCGAGCTCAAGATGAAGGCGAACGAGAAGTACTGGCGCGGCGCCCCCCAGCTACGCTCGCTGGCGTTCAAGTTCGGCCCGGAGAAAGACGCCAGCCGCCTGCTCGCCACCCGCCAGGTCGAGGTTGCCGGCATGGTCGCCTACGCCAACCTGGCGTCGGTGTCGGGGCGCACCGACAAGAACGTGCAGTCCCGGCCGGGCCAGGCCGTCTACCTGATCCTGAACACCGGCGGAATCGACGAGTGGCAGGTCCTGAAGGACGACAACGTCCGCAAGGCGGTGGCCCAGACCATTGACCGCAACGAGGTTGTCAAGGCGGCCTGGGACGGCCACGGCGAGGACAGCAATACGCTGATCCCTCATATCGTCCTCGGCGCTGACGCCGCCGACCGCATCCACCCCCCGCCGCTGAACCGCAGCGAGGCCAAGAAGACCCTCGACACCGCGGGCTGGAACCCCACGCTGCCCAACGGCATGCGAGCCAAGGACGGTCGCCCGCTGGTCCTGCGGCTCCTCCTGTCACGGGCCCCGGACCAGACCAAGGCGGCGGAGGCCATCAAGGCGCAACTGGCCGAGGTCGGCATCGGCATGGAGGTCCAGGACCCCGGCACCGACATCCCGACCACGAAGGTCAACAACGCCACCTTCGACATGTACCTCGACGCCCGGGTCCAGGACGATGCCAACCCGTGCGCGCTGTGCCGCTTCTTCACCATCCGCCCCGGCGGCCAGCTCAGCTTCTCCGCCTCCGTCGGTGGCGGGGTGAAAGTCGACGACGCATACGACCGCATCTTCGCCTCGCCCTCGATCGACACCGCCCGGCGCACGGCGGCCGACATCATGCAGGTGGTCACGGCCGAGCGGATTACCGCCATCTCTATCGCTTCCCTGCGCACGGAGTGGCTGATCTCGCCCCGGGTCCGGAGCTTCGAGCCCGCGGTGCTGACCGGCGACCAGCGCTGGGAGGGCGTGTTCCTCACGGTGTGAGACGGGGCCTCGCTGTTGTCCTCGGCGCGGCGGGCCTGGCCCTTCTGGTCGTCGGCTTCCAGCCGGGGCCGGCGCAGCTCCGTCCTGCCCGGCCCGATTTCGTCAACGCCGACCGCCCCGGGATCAACGCCCACAACTCGCCGTCGGTGGCGGCCGACCCCGGCAACCCGGCGGTGATCGTCCTGGCCGACCGGATCGACACGCCTCGCTTCTCGTGTTCGGTGTCGATCTCGTCAACCGCCGGCGACAGCTGGAGGCCGCTCGCCCTGCCCCTGCCCCCCGACGCCCCGAACTGTCACCAGCCCGACGTGGCCTTCACCTCGCCCGGTCACCTGCTCGTGCTCTTCACCGCCACCGGCGGGCGGTTCAACCAGCCCGTGGGCGTGTGGCTCCAGCGGTTCACGGGCGAGGCGCCCGACGGGCCGCCGGTCCGGGTGGCGCCGGCCGAGGCGTTCCACGCCCGGATGGCCGTCGATGGTGCCGGCGTGTGGGTCACGTGGGTGCAGGCCGACGGGGCGGCCGACAAGCCCCTGGGCTTCGGCTCCACACCGGCGCCGGTCGGCCTGGCCCGCTCCGTCGACGGGGGCGCCACCTTCTCGGCGTCGGTGACCGTCAGCGACGGCCGGCGTGTGGTGCAACCCACGCCCGTGGTCCTCGGCAACGGCCGGATCGTGGTCGGCGCCCTCGACCTGGCCGGCGACTTCTTGGACTACGAGGCGCGCCACGGTGGCCAGGGCGGCGCCCCACCGGAGGACCGCTGGCGGGTGGTGTCGTGGACATCGACCGACGGCGGGGCCACGTTCGGGGCTCCGGTTACCGTGGCCGCCGACGTCGAGGCGCCGGCCCGCATCATCGTGAACCTGGCGCCGGCGCCCAGCTTCGCCGCCGACCCGCGCCAGGACGGCCGCCTCTACGCGACCTGGGACGCCGGCCGGGGCGACGGGCGCGACGTGTTCCTGGCCCGCTCCGACGACGCCGGCGCCACCTGGGGCGCGCCTGTGGCCGTGGTGCCCCGGCCGAAGGGCCAGTTCCTCCCCGCCGTCGATGTCTCGCCCGAGGGCCGGGTCGACCTGGCCTTCTACGACCGCAGCGCGGATGCCGACGACGTGCGGGCCCAGGTCACCATGGCCACCTCGTCCGACGGCGGCCGCACGTTCCGTACCGCCACCATCTCCGAGGCGCCGTTCGACACCCGCATCGGCTTCGGCAGCCTGCAGGGCCTCCCGGTGCTGGGGAGCCGGCTGGCGGTCATGTCCACCGCCGATCGGGCGCTGGCGTTCTGGTCGGACACCAGCCGGGGCACGATCGACGACAACGTCCAGGATCTGGCCGGCGTCAGTGTCGACGTGGAACAGGCCGGCCGCCGCCGGCCGGCGCTGATGGTGACCGGTGCGCTACTTCTTGCCGCTGGCCTTGGCCTTGCTGGCGGTGGGCTGGCTGGTGTCCTCGGCCTCCGACCAGGTCACCGTCGACCACAGCAGGCCTAACCCGAACACGGCCAGGGCCGACGACGTGTGGTAGACCGTCGCCGCCCACGATGCCGCATCGGGGCCGCCCCGCAGGGTCTGCGCCACCAGTGGGATGTGGGTGGCCATCATCCACAGCCCGGCCAGCAGCACGGCCAATCCTGCAATGAGCCGGAGGGCGCCCGGCCCATGCGCTCGCCGGCCGGCGAGGATGCCGACGATCGAGGACATGGAGACCAGGATGGCCGGGATGATGTGGTCGGCCACCTCCTTGGAGGCATCCACTGAGAGCTTGGGCCCGCTGTATTGGGGCAGCGAGGCCCACACGGCCACGCCCAGGCCGATCAAGGGTAGGAGGCGGGCCAGGTCGGGCCCAGGCGCCGGCGGGGCCGCCGCCCTTGAACCCTTCGGCGAGCCTTCGGGCCGCGTCTTCGCCGACTTTTGCGCCGGCGCGGTGCGGCCCTTGGCCATCTAGTTGGACGACGGCATCAGCGTGGAAGCGAGGCCGATGAGGGCCAGGACAGCAGGCGCGTCAGGGGCGAGGTCGATGGGGGCGACGCCGAGGCGGTCGGCTTCCACGATCTTGGGGTCATGCGGCACGCCCACCACCTCCATGCCCGGGAAGGCGGCCTTCACCACTTCGAGGTCCTCGTTGTGGCGGATGCGGTTGGCCACGACCACGATGCGGGCGACGGTGCGCTCGGAGGCCAGGCCCGCGGCGCGCACGCCCACCTCGATCGACTTCGGGGTGGCTTCGACGACGATCACGACGGTATCGACGTGCTCTTCGCCAAGACGCGTGAGGGTGCCGACGCCGGCTTCGAAGTCGGCGACGACGACATCGTCTTCAGGGAACTCAACGGAGCCGAGCAACTGCTCGGGCGACAAGCCACATCAGAGTCAGCCAGGTTCGGGGTTGTCGATCCGGCTGACCACCGCCAGCCGTACCCCGTCGGGCCCGTCGGAGCCGTAGCGGCTGATGAGGGTGTCCCAGTTGTTGGCGTGCTCCTCCTGGCCCTCGTCGAGGGCCTGGCGCATGGAGACCAGGCGCTCGGTCTCCTCGTCGCCCACGCCGAGGCTGATGCCCAGGTTGGGGTTGGAGTCGCAGTCGAGGGCGACGACGGCCTTGCCGCTGCGGGCCAGGGTACGGGCGATGACCGACGAGGTCGTCGTCTTGCCCGACCCGCCCTTGCCTACGACAGCCAGTTTCATACGACAGGCAATTTCATACGACAGGTACCTTCATCTTGAGACGGTCTCCTCGCTCAGGCGCTCCACCAACAATCCTACTGCTCGAACCGCAGGGCAGTCGGGGGCAAAGTCGATCGGGGCCAACTGCCGGCGCTCGGCCTCGGCCAGTTCCTCGTCCCAGGGCACGGAGCCGATGACTTCGAGCCCGACGCCCTTCTCGATCATCTCGACATCGCCGTCCTGGCGCACCTTGCTGGCCACGACCATGACCCGCTTCGGGTTGTCGGGGTCGAGGTTGGCCATGTTGGCCAGGCGCCGGCCCGAGAGGAGCGACTTCGCCGTCGGCTCGACCACGATCAGGATGGTGTTGGCCCACGAGCCCCAGCCGGTGAAGGCCTGGCGGGTGCCACCGGGCAGGTCGCCGATGACGTTCCAGCGGCCAGCCGGCAGCCCGTTGAGGATCTGGCGGAAGGCCATCTGCGAGCGCCACAGGTTCTTCGGGTCACCCTTGATCTTGCCGAACTGGAGGAACCGCACGCCGTCGGGCGCCTCCACCGACCACCGCTCGACCGCTTCGAAGGGGTCGACATCGGGGTTGAGCCGCCAGCGGGGCCCCTCCTCGCCCTCCTTGCGCTCGACGACCGCGTCGTCGGGGATAGGCGGGCTGTGGTCGATGGCCAGGCCCAGCGAGAACGCCAGCCCGGGAAGGGGGTCGGAGTCGATGGCCAGAACCTTGTCGCCCTCTCGGGCCAGGATGCGGGCGAAGGTGCCGGCGATGGCCGACTTCCCGGCGCCGCCCTTGCCCACGAATGCCAGTCTCATGCTGCCAGTCTCATGCTGTCAGTCTCATGCTGTCAGTCTCATTTGGGGACCACCTGCCTGTTCTGTGCGTCGGATGAGGGGGAAGGCCCGGCGCGGTTGCGCCGGGCGATGGTGATGCCGGCGGCCATGCCGGCCACCACGAGTACGGCGAGCACGCCGAGGGCCGGGCCACGGTGGCCGCTGCCGGGGAGCTCCACGGCCGTCGAGTTGACGTCCTGGCGGCCGGTGGCCGGCGTGCCGGCGCTGGCGTCGACCCAGCTGGCGTGGAGCCGGCCGTCGCCGTGGGCCAGCCCCAGCCGGGTGCCGAAATCGGTCCCGTACTCGGGCCCGAACATCGGCCCGATCTCCTTCAGGAACGAATCGGTCGACACCCTCACGTTGTTGAATGTTTTGCCGCCGTCGGTGGAGGTGGCCAGATAGGCGTCGAGCTTCGCCTTCTTGGCTGGGTCGTTGCGCCCGTCGAGGAAGAGGATGCTGACCCGGCCATCGGGGCCGACATCGACCTTGGGGAGGAACTGGGCGGTGCCGTCGGCGCCGTTGTCGTTGACCTTGCGGGCCGGCGTCCAGGTCCTGCCGCCGTCGGACGACGTGCGCAGGAACACATCGTCGTCACCGTCACGCCCGTCGGCCCAGGTGGCGTAGAGCCTCCCGTCGGACGACGCCGCCAGCTGGGGAAGCTCAGGGAGGAAGGGCAGGAAGCGGCGGGTGGCCAGCACATCGGTCTCGAACTCGGCGCCGGGCGCGAACGTCTTCCCGCCATCGACGGACCGGGTGACGACGAGGGAGAAGGGCAGCTCGGCGGCCGGCCCGGGCTGGTTCTCGAAGTCCCGCCGGTTCATTTTCAGGTCCTCGTACATCACGACGAGCTGGCCGTTGCGGTCGACGACCATGTTCGGGGCCAGCACCCGCTCGCGCTGGGGGTCGCTGACCGGCACCGGAGCGGCGAAGGTCTTGCCGCCATCGTCGCTGCGGGCGGTGACGATGCGGGGCGGCGGATCGACGAAACGCAGGACCCCGACCTCGGTGGCCTGGAGCCACGTCACGTAGACGGGACCCTTGGGATCGGCGGTCACCCGGGCCTGGAAGGTCAGCGCGCCGGCGATCTTGGTGGGCAGCGACAAGGTGCGCCCGCCGTCGGTGGAGGTCGAGAGCCAGAGGTTGTCCGGCCGGTTCCCGTTGCCCTGCAGGTTGACGTAGGTGACGTACAACGTGCCGTCGGGGGCGAACGTGGCGTCGGGGGCGTAGGGGCAAGGGGCGCCCAATGGCGAGGCGCCGCACAGGTTCGTGCCCTGAGGCAGGGGCAGCACCGACTGCTCGTAGCTCTCGCCGCCGTTGAAGCTGTAGGCGAGGAAGGCCGAGTACCCGGGCCGGTCCATCCGGTAGGTGACGACCACGTTGTCGGAATTGGAGGGGTTGACGGCGACGGTGGGGGAGTTGCTCACCGCAACTGGGTCCTCGCGGTTCACGAAGACGTTGTCGCCGACCGTCGTCGAGCCGGCTGGGGTCAGGGCGAAGGCCACGCCGACCAGGACGGCAGTGCCGACGACCGAGGCGAGGATGGCGAGCACGGTCCGCCTCACGCTGTGACTCTACTGACTTGGGGACTCTTTCTGTCGCGAGGGTGTAGATAGGTAGTGTGGCGCCCCGTGGAGATCGCCATCCTGCTGTTCGACGGGATCACCGCCCTCGACGCCGTGGGTCCGTACGAGGTCCTCGCCATGATGCCGGAGGCGCACCTGCGGTTCGTGGCCACCGAGCGGGGGGCCAAGCGCACGGCCCGGAACGGCTCGCTGGCGCTTGTCGCCGACCACACGCTGTCGGAGATCCCCCGGCCCGACATCATCCTGGTCCCCGGCGGGCCCGGTGAGGAGGCGCTCCGCCGCGACCCCGACGTGCTGGCCTGGCTGCGTCGGGCCCATGAGACGTCCCGTTGGACGACCTCGGTGTGCACGGGCGCCCTCACCCTGGCCGCCGCCGGCTTCCTCGACGGCATCGACGCCACCACCCACTGGTCCTCGATGGACGACCTCGCCGCCCTGGGCGCCAATCCGGTCACCGAGCGGGTGGTCGTGCGGGGCAAGGTCATCACTGCCGCCGGCGTGTCAGCCGGGATCGACATGGCCCTGCGCCTGGCCCAGCTTGAGGCCGGCGACGACGTGGCCATGGCCATCCAGCTCATCCTGGAGTACGACCCGCAGCCGCCGTTCGACGCCGGCTCCCCGGCCAAGGCGCCGGCCCACGTCATGGACTTGGTTCTGGACCGCCGGCGCCGACGGTCGAGGCCCTAAGCAGGAAACCAGTCAAGGAACCACCGCCGAAAGCCGATAGATCCCCTGGGGCGACCTTCTCTCGGTACCTGGAGCTGGGGGCGAGAGAAGGGTCGCCTGCCTCTCGCGTGGCGGCGGGTGAGGAACCGGTGAGGAACACCGAAGTCAACCTCTGCTTCGGGATATGCCGGGGGTACGTTGATGTCTGGGAGGCTGCACACCGTGCGGGCTTTGGCGCTGACAGTGCTCCTTCTGGCGGTTGCGTGCGGCTCGGGGGCCGAACGCACGCCGGCACTGGACGCCGGGCCTTCGAACCTC
>JANMRJ010001033.1:0-6479 GCA_031370985.1 Acidimicrobiales bacterium | reverse complement strand
GGGTGGCCGATGGCCTCGAGCTGCTCGGAGGTGGGCCTGGGCGATGGTGGGGTTGGGTTCTGGGGGGTTCTGGGGTCGGTCCGGGGGTTGGAAGGCAACTGGAGTATTTTGTTCGCTGAGTTGGATTGAGTGCCAGAGAATCCTGAAGAGTCGGGTGAGTCCGACATCCGAAGTAGAGCTGCGGTTCGTTCGAGAGTCGAAAAGTCGGAATCGTAAGGTATTCGGCGCTCGACGAGATGTTCAGCCATCACACGACCTTCAAATAGCGATCCAGTGCCTGCCAATACGAGTATCGGCATGTTCGAAGTTTCGAGAGCTCAACAACTCTCAAGGGTATGAGAAGCTCTCTCTATTGGAGTGGTTATCGAAGGAACCCACAGAGCTGACGCTGGCGACGAACTGCCGCGGGCCTACCGGGCACCTACCGGGCGGGGCCATGGCGGGGCCACGCGGTGACACCCGGGTGCAGGATTTCGACCGGGGGGCCCCTTTCTGTCAGGGTCGGCATCCGTAGGGGCCTCTGTGGCCGCGTCGGGGCGCCAGCGGGGGTCACGGCCAGGAACGGCGATCACTGCTACGTCAGCCGGGAGCGGCAGGGGCCCCTGCTCCTGCGCGCAACATGGTGTTTGGTCGTCAGGTCTGCAAGGCTTCGCCCCCCGGTAGACTGAAGGGATGACCGTGGGCACATTGCGGGAGTTGCCCCCGAGAGGCCATTACCTCGCTCATGAGGTCGGATGGCTGGCGGGAGTGTCAGGAAAGACCATCGGCCAGTGGGCACGGCGCGGCTATATCCGTTCATCCCGAAGCTCCTTGCTGCCGCTGGTGTACAGCTACCAGGACGTAGGTGAGGCGATGGTCGTTCACGAGCTTCTGGATCACAATGTCAGCCACGCCGCTATCAGAAAGACCATCGAGCACCTACGCTCCAAGTACGGCTCCGCATGGCCTTTGACCCACGCCGAGTTGTCGGTGGTACCAGTGCATCCCGACGCCGTTGGCAGGAGCCGGACGGTGGTGGAGGCAGACGCGTACGACATACCTGGACGGCACCCCGTTCTGGCAGGCGTGAATCTGGAAAGCATCCGCGCTGACCTACACCGGGGCGGATGGGCCGCTCGTGCTCTCCCTGATCTCCGGTTTATCGAAGTGGACCCGGACCGTCTCAGCGGACGACCGGTAATTCGGGGCCGCCGAGTGCCGGCAGAGGATGCAGCTAGGTTGGCCGACGCGAAAGGAGGCCGGGCAGCTCTGCGGGAAGGCTATGGCTTGTCCGACCCCGAGATCGACGATGCTGTCCGATGGTGGCAGAAGGTCCAGGAGTTCGAGCGGCTAGCGTCTTAGTCGGTGTCGGCCGGGCGAATCCTGGTCATAGATGCGACGTTTGATTTCCGAGTCGCAACCGAACTGGTAGCGCGCGGACGCAGCGCCGTGGCTGTGCAGGGCCTTGGCTTAGAGAATGAGGTCGACCCGGTGCTCCTTCCGAGGCTCGCCAATGATTTCTTCGCCGGCAAGGATTGGATGCTCATAACCAGCGACGACAGCATGCCCAACGAGCATGGAGCGCTTATAGCCTCGCTGGACGTTACTATCGCGACAACTTGATGGACAGACATACGGAATGCAGCAAGAGCAGTACAAACACGAGGTGGTGCATCGCTGGGTCCACAAGATGCAGGACCAGAAGGGCCACACCCTGCGGCGCTACGGGCTCGCCCACAACGCTATCTGGACTCCCCGGAGGAGAAAGCCAGTTGCCCGCCCGAAGGGGTGACGGTCGGCGGAGCCAGTGAGTTCGCTTGCCCTCGGCGTCGGGCAGGCCAGTGCCGCTGGTGGCGCCATTGCGGCTTCAAGCACCCGCCGGCTATCTTCATAGTAGCCCTGTCAAGAATGGGTTCGTCGCCCGTTCCTTCCCAATGGTGGTCGTGTCGCCGTGCCCGGGAAGGACCTGGACCGCGTCGTCGAGGGGGAGGATCTTGGCGGCCATCGAGGCCATGAGCTGCTCGTGGTTGCCGCCGGGGAGATCGGTGCGGCCGATGGAGCCGGCGAAGAGGTGATCGCCACTGAACAGGAGGGGCGGCTCACCCTCCACCTCCAGGAGGAAGCACGTCGAGCCCTGGGTGTGGCCCGGCGTGTGGATGGCGGTGAACGTCAGGCCGGCGCCGGCAACCCGCTGGCCGTCGTCGAGGCCGGCGAGCAGCTCGGGTGGGCGCATGTCGAAGTCCTCGTAGTCGAGGATCTGCCCGAGCGTGCCGCTCGTGGCGATGGGGTCGAGGAGCATGTGGCGGTCGTGGTCGTGGATGTGAACCGGCACCTCCTCGCCCTGGCCTCGGCACAGCTCCCCGACGCCGCCGATGTGGTCGATGTGGCCGTGGGTGGCGACGAGGGCGACGAGGCGCAGACCATGCTCCTCCAGGTGACCGAGGATGGCGCGGGGGTCGGGTGGGGCGTCGATCAGCACGCATTCGCCGCCATCGCCGGTGGCCGAGACAATCCAGGCGTTGGTGCCGGCGATCCAGAGCCTGAGGCCGGAGATCATCATGGCTGACCACCCCGACGGTCCAGCGCCGCAGCCACGGCCCGGGGCCGGGGATCCGCCTCGATCTCCTCCAGGGTCATAGGCAGGGCGATGCACCAGTTCGGCCACTGGTGGGTCGTGCCGGGCATGTTCGGGCGCTCGCTCACCCCGAGCGCGTCGTCGAGGCCGGCGGTCAGCAGCATGCAGGGCGCCTCCGAGAGGCCGTGGTAGGTGGCAGTGATCACGTCGTCGACTGCGGCGTCATCGCCCACGCCGGCCACCCGCTTCAGCCGCTCCCGCAGCTCGGCGGTGCCGTCCTCGTTCGGCTCCATGCCGATGGTCTTCTGGTCCTCGAGGTCGCGGCCGGTCCAGAGGCCGGCGATCGTGGGCAGGTCGTGGGTCGTGACCGCGGCGAGGGCCTGGGCCGGGTACTCCCGGGGGGGCTTGTCCTCGAACCAAACCAGGCGATAGGACAGCACGCCCCGGCCGGCCAGCTCCGTGCGCACGTGGTCCTCCACGGTGCCGAGGTCCTCGCCGACCGCGTAGGCGCCGGCCCGGTGGCACTCCAGGGCCACGATGTCGAGCAGGTCGTCGGCGCAGTAGCGGACGTAGGCCCCCTCGGCCGACGGCTGGTCACGGGGCACCCACCAGAGACGGAACAGGCCCATGACGTGGTCGAGCCGCAAGCCGCCGGCGTGGCCGAGCGTGGCCCGGATCGTCTGGATGAACGGTTGGTAGCCGGCGGTGCGCAACCGCCAGGGGTCGAACGGCGGCAGGCCCCAGCTCTGGCCCTGGAGGCTGAACTCGTCGGGGGGCGCACCGACGGCCATCCCGAGGGCCAGGTGGTCCTGCCACAACCACCCGTCGGCCCCCGCCGGGTCGACGCCCACCGCCAGGTCGTGCATCACATTGATGTCGGCGGAGGCGGCCTGGAGCTGGCGGTCGACGAGCCATTGCAGCCACTGGTGGAAGCGCCACCGGCCGTACTGGGTGCGGCGGACCTCCTCCACGGCGGCGCCGCTCGGATGGCGGGCACCCTCCGGCCACCGGCGCCAGTCGGCGCCGTGCTCCTCGGCCAGCACGCAGAACGAGGCGTAGTCGCCGAGCGCGTCGCCCTGGGACTCTCGCCAGGTGTCGAACGCCTCGTCGCCTCCGAAGCCCGCCCACACGGCGTCGAGAGCCTCCATCTTGAGCCGGAACACCGCGTCGCGATCGATGTGCCGCTCGGCGTTGAGGGCCCGTCCCGCGCCGGCCAGCGCGTCGAGGTTCTCCAGCGACCGGGCGCCGTCGACATCCTCCACCCGCAGGTACAGAGGGTTGCGGAAGCGTCGGCTGCTCGGGAAGTAAGGGCTGGCCGACTGGGGCAGCGTCGGGTGGGCGGCGTGGAGCGGGTTGACGAGCACGAGGCCGGCGCCGAGATCGTGTGCCGCCCACCGGCCCAGCCGGCGTAGGTCACCCAGGTCGCCCATGCCCCAGCTCTCGGCGGAGCGGGCCGCGTAGAGCTGGACGGCCCAGCCCCAGGCCGGGGCTTTGGCCGGCGCCGGGCACTTCACAGGGGACACGACCACGTCGGTCCGCCGGCCGTCGTCGAGGCGGACGAGCGAGTGGTAGCCGAACGGCAGGTCGGGCGGGAGCGCGCCCTCGATGCGGAACACTTCGCCACCCTCGGTGGTGAGGTCGGCAGCGCCGTCGAGGGGGACCGATTGGCCCCGTACGAACAGGGTGGGCGCCGGCGGGGGCGACCCTTCGCCGTCAGTCCCCATCGCCTCCAGCACAAGGGCGACAGTGTCCGGGCTGACATCGTGCCACCGGTGGTGGGCGTCCTGCCAGCGCTCCTGAACGCCCCACTCGGCCGCGCTCACGTCAGGCGACTGCCGTCTCGAGAAAGACCTGTCCAGCCATGTCACGGCGAGTCTATGAGTGGTCGGGAGCGGACCGATGTGAGGCTCGGCCCGGAGGGTGGGCGGTACACTGCCGCGCCTATGTCGAAGTGGTTGGTGGAGCGCAAGCTGTCGGAGGCCGCAGACCGGCTCCGTCAGGTGCGCGCCGATCTCGCTGTCGTCGACGAGCAGTTGGCGTTCCTAGCCGATGCAGCTGACGACGCTCGCCTCCGTGCCATGGTGTCAGAGACGCCGATGGCCGACCGCGAGCATCGTGAGGCCCAGAAGCACGCCGACGCCATGTCTCGGCACCGCACTGACCTGGTTGCTCAGGTGGCGGAGCTGCAGAAGTCACAGGACGAGCTCCTCGAGCGCCTGTTCGCGGAGACGTCGTAACGGTGGCTGTCCGTATCGTCATCGCCGAGGACGAGGCCCTCATCCGCCTCGACCTGAAGGAGACCCTCGAGGCCGAGGGGTACGAGGTCGTGGGCGCCGTGGGCCGGGGTGACGAGGCCGTCGAGCTGGTCAAGGAGCTCCACCCCGACCTGGCCATCCTCGATATCAAGATGCCAGGCATGGACGGCATTGCCGCCGCCCGCGAGATCACCAGTTCCCGGCGGGCCGCCGTACTGATCCTGACCGCCTTCAGCCAGCGGGACCTCGTCGAGCAGGCCCGTGTCGCCGGCGCCTTCTACTACCTGGTCAAGCCGTTCCAGACCACCGACCTGATCCCCGCCATCGAGGTTGCCCTCGGCCGGTTCGCCGACATGCGGGCCATGGAGGCCGAGGTCGAGGGCACGAAGGAGCGCCTCGAGACCCAGCGCATCGTCGGCCGGGCCAAGGGCATGCTGATGGACCGGGACAAGCTGTCGGAGGCCGACGCGTTCGCGTTCATCCAGAGGACGGCCATGCAACACCGCACCAAGATGCGCATCGTCGCCCAGCAGATCATCGACGGGACCCTGCCGGCGGAGTAAGCCGGCGGAACTGGCCAGCCCCACCGCGACCGCTACGTGCGAACCGACACAAAGAGCTGGCTGGCCAGCGCCGGCCCGAGCGCGATCGTGCCGCCCTCGAGGGCCAGGGTGAGCGTGCCGTCGGGCGCCTTGGACCGGACCTCGGCGCCGGCGCCCGGGATGAAGCCGTGGCTGTCGAGGTAGATGAGGGCCTCGAGGTCGACCTCGACCTGCTCGGTCACGCGTTCCAATCGCACATGGTCGCCGGGCTCGAAGCCGGCCAGCGCGGACAGGTTGCGCTCGGCCCCGCCGGAGCCGGGGATCGGGTTGCCATGTGGGCAGGTCGTCGGATTGCCCAGGAGGGCGACGATGCGCTCCTCGACCTCGTCGGAGATGACGTGCTCCCACCGGCACGCCTCCACGTGGGTCTTGTGCCAGGGCAGGCCGATCACGTCGGTGAGGAGCCGCTCGGCCAGCCGGTGCTTGCGGACCACGCTGATGGCGCGGGCCCGACCCTTGTCGGTAAGGGTGATGGCCCGGCCCTCGGTGTCGACCCAGCCCTCGCCCTTCAGCCGGCGGATCATCTCCGACACCGACGGGGCCGAGACCTCAAGGTGCTCGGCCAGGCGAGCCTGGATCACCGTGATGCCCTCCTCCTCGAGCTCCCAGATCGTCTCCAGGTACTCCTCGAGCGGGGGGTGAAAGCCGTCAGCCACGACGGAATGGTACTCGCCGGCACATACGACCGGTTCGGTCAGCTGCCCCGGCGCCGTACCATCGCCGCATGGCCACGCTCATGCTCATCGACGGCCACTCGCTGGCGTACCGCGCCTTCTTCGCCCTCCCCACCGACCTGGCGCTGGCCTCCGGGCAGGTGACCAACGCCGTCTTCGGGTTCACCTCGATGCTCATCAACCTGCTCAAGGACCACTCCCCCGACCAGATCGCGGTGGCCCTCGACCGGCCCGAGCCGACGTTCCGTCACGCGCTCGTCAGTGACTACAAGGCGGGCCGGGCCGAGACGCCCGACATCCTCCGTCAGCAGCTCGGCCTCGTCCGTCAGGTCGTGGAGACGCTGATGATCCCGATCGTGGAGAAGGCCGGGTTCGAGGCCGACGACGTGATCGC
>JANMRJ010001007.1:0-6060 GCA_031370985.1 Acidimicrobiales bacterium | reverse complement strand
CTGCTGATGGCCCCGCTCCCCCCGGGCGCCGAGGAGCGGGCGCAGTACCGCATCCCCACCGAGCAACGGGGCGTGCTGTCGGTCGGCCCCCTGGAGGCCAGGCGCTTCGACCCCCTCGCCCTGTGCACCCGGGCCATGGTCGTGGCGCCCACCTCCGAGCTGGTCGTCTACCCGGCGATCGAGGACGTGCTCCCCCTCCCCCACGCTCCGGGCGACGACCGCCGCGGCGGCGTCCGACGGGCCTCGGCCGTAGGCGCCGCCGGCGAGGACTTCTACGCCCTGCGGCCCTGGGTCGTCGGCGATGACCTCCGCCAGGTCCACTGGCCCTCCACCGCCCGGCGGGACGAGCTCATGGTCCGCCAGCACGACGTGCCGTGGCAGGGCCGGACCACCGTAGTGCTCGACATCCGGGCGAAGTACCACGACGCCGAGTCGCTTGAGCAGGCCGTCTCCGCCGCGGCCAGCATCGCTGTCTCCTCCGGCCGGGGCGGTTCGCTGCTCAGGCTCATCACCACCGACGGGGCCGACACCAAGTTCGGCAACGGCCCCGCCCACCTCGACGCCGTGCTGGAGCAGCTGGCTCGCATCGAGGCCGGCCGCGGCGAGCTCGGAGACCTGCCCCAGACCAGCGGCGCGGTGGCCCTGATCGTCACCGCCGACGTGCCGGCACCCGACCTGGCTCACCTCACCCGCCTCGGCGGCCGGCCGGGATCACTGACCCTGGTGGTCATCGCCGGCCGCAACGGCGAGGTTCCCGCCGCCGCGCCCGGCACCATGGTCCTCGTCGGTCGCGGCCAGCCGCTGGCCCCGACCTGGAACCGGGCCATGGCCGGCGCCGGCGTGCTGCGGGGGGCGCTGCGGTGACCGGCACAGGCCGGTCCAAGAAGCGCTCGCTGGGACGCTCTCCCGCAGGGAGTGCGGACCAGTGACGGCCGTGTTGAAGGAGCGGGTCGAGCCGGTCCCCAAGGAGCCGGCCGACACCTTCGACGCCGGCACCGACCCCGGCTGGTCGGCGGAAGCCGGGCTGGTCGGCATGTCGGTGGCCGCGGCCATCGGCATGGGCCGCCTGTTCGCCGACGCCTCGTTCCTCCCCGTCGTGCTCCTGGCCGTGTTCGTCAGCCACGGCCTGTCACTGTGCTGCCGCCGGAGGGGCATCGGCCCCCTGGTCAACCTGGCCGTGTCGGCCGCCGGCCTGGTGCTGTTCGTGACGTGGGTCATCGAGCCCCACATCTCGCTCATCCCGAACCCCGACGTTTGGCGCGCTGCGTCCATCGACATGCGGGAAGCCTGGGGCCGGTTCAGCGAGGTGGTGGCGCCGGCCAAGGTCACCCGCGGGTTCCTGCTGGGCGCCGTCGGTGGCTCCTGGGTTAGCGCCTTCGTGGCCGACCTGTTCGCCTTCCGGGCCCGCACGCGCGTCGAGGCTGTGGTCCCGTCCTTTGCCGTCTTCCTCTTCGGCGCCCTCCTCGGCGCCGACCGCCACCGCATGTCCGCCGCCCTCCTGTTCCTCGGTGCGGTGATGACCTTCGTGGTGCTGGCCGAGATCTCAGCCGCCCCTCGGGCCCGGCCATGGCTCTCGGGCGCCACCGCCGCCGGCGAGCGGTCCCTGCTCCGCTCCGGGCTTTGGATGGCCGGCGTCGCCGTCCTGCTCGCCGTGCTCGTAGGGCCGCAGCTGCCCGGCGCCTACTCCCGCGGGATACTCGGAGTCGGCGACAAGGGCAGCCGCAAGAGCGGCACTCGCGTCACCCTCAGCCCCCTCGTCGACATCCGTGGCCGCCTCGTCGGCCAGTCGACGGTCGAGCTGTTCACGGTGAAGGCCGAGGTCGAGAGCTACTGGCGGATCACCTCGCTCGACCGCTTCGACGGCACCATCTGGTCGTCGCTGAGCAACTACCGGCCGGCGGGCACCCGGCTCCCCACCGTCGCCACCGACGCGGCCCGGGCCGACACCACCCGGTCGACCCAGGAGTTCGCCATCTCGGGGCTGGCGTCGATCTGGCTCCCGGCCGCCTACCGACCCGAACGCCTCAACGCGTCCGGCAAGATCCGCTTCGACCCCGACTCGGGCAGCCTGGCCACCGACAAGGCGACCTCAGACGGCCTGAAGTACACGGTGGAGTCAGCCCTGCCCCGGCTCAACGCCGCCGACCTCACCGCCGCCGGCGCCGCCGTGCCGGCCGATATCGCCGCCCGCTACCTCGAGCTACCGAACAACATGTCCCGGGTGGTAGGCCAGACCGCCCAGCGGGTCGTCGGCGCCGAGACCTCCCCGTACAAGCGGGCCAAGGCGCTACAGGACTGGTTCCGGGCCAACTTCACCTACAACCTCCAGGTTGAGCCCGGCCACGACCAGAACGCCATGGAGCGGTTCCTGGCCAGCCGGCAGGGCTACTGCGAACAGTTCGCCGGCACCTACGCGGCCATGGCCCGCAGCCTCGGTCTGCCCGCCCGGGTGGCGGTGGGGTTCACCTTCGGCACCTTGGGGGCCGACGGCCTCTGGCACGTGACCGGTAAGGAGGCCCACGCCTGGCCCGAGGTCTACCTCGGCGGGTACGGCTGGGTGGCCTTCGAGCCCACGCCCGGCCGCGGCCTCCCCGGCGCCGAGCAGTACACCGATGTCACGCCGGCCCAGGCCGCTGACGCTCCCCCCGTGACCGTTCCCGACACCGCCGCCCGTGCCGAGGAGCCGGCGCCGGCCGGCGACGCCAGCACGGCCGCCGGCCCCCTGCCCATCGCCCCATCGGCGGCCGGGCCCCGGACGGCCGTGGCCGCCGTGCTGGTGACGCTGGCCGCCCTCTACGCCGGCGGGGTGCCGGTCCTCAATCGCCGGCGCCGGCACCGTCGCCGGGCCGGGGCGGCAACGCCCGCCGACCGCGTGCTGGTGGCCTGGGCCGAGGCCACCGAGGACATGGCCGCCGCCGGACTCGCGCCGCGGCCCGACGAGACGGCCGTTGAGTTCGCCCACCGGGTGTGCCGGGCCGCGGGGCCGGCGGGGCCGGCGCTCGTGCGCCTGGCCGACGACACCTCGGCCGCGGCGTGGTCGTCAGACGGGGTGCCGGCCGGCGTGGCGGTACGGGCCGAGGCGGAGGCGGCCGGCGTGGCCACCGAGCTCGACGCCCAGGCCACCCGCCGCGACAAGCTCATGCGGGCGCTCGACCCCCGGCTCTTGCTGGTCAGCGGGCCGACAACCTGAAGGCTATTCCTCCCGGCGGAAGCGCTTCTTCAGACGCTTGCCGACATCGCCCATCTGCTCCTTGACCTGGGTGGTCTTGAGGCTGCCGGCCACCTGCTTCCAGCCGGCCTTGCCCATCTTGCGCAGGTTGCGCTCGAAGACAAAGGCGCAGGCCAGCATGACGGCGAAGCCGACGAAGCCCAGGAAGAGCGACGGGGAGGTGGCAAAGGAGCCGACGAGCACGCCGAAGCCGACCAGGAAGCCGAGGGTGGTCCACTTGAGGTTCCGCCCGGCGTGACGGTACAGCGTGGTCTTGCCCACGCCGCGCGCGAACGCGGGATCGCTCTCGTAGAACTGTTGCTCGATCTCGTGGAGGATTCGCTGCTCGTCCTCGGAAAGCGGCACCTACAAACCCCTTCAACCCATCCGCGGCTCGGCCCCATCTTCGCACAGCCCGGAGCGTTCAACAACGCGCCGGCCGCGCTACCGATCGGTTCCCGGACCCCACTGCTGGTCACCACGGCGCTTCACGGCCAGCCCGTCGGCCCGCAGGAGCGTCGCCGGCCCCACCGCATCGTCGCCGAAGCGCCGGCGCACCTCGTCCACCGCTCGGGCCACCGCCGGCTCCCTTTCCCCGATAGGGCCGCCGTCGTCGCCGAGGCGCAGCTGCTCCCCCGGCCGGGGCACCAGATTGGTGACACTGACCCCGAGCAGCCGGACCCCCGGCGAGGGGTCGACCGCCTCCAACAGCTCGGCCGCCACCCGGGCCACGGCGGCGCCGGAATCCAGGGGCCGGGGCACCGTGCGGGAGCGGGTGACGGTCCGGAAGTCGGCGAAGCGCACCTTGAGGGTGACGGTCCGCCCGGCCACGTCAGCCTCCCGCAACCGGTTTCCCACCGCATCCGACATCCGCAGCGCCTCGGTCCGCAACCCGTCGAGGCTGAAGTGGTCGGTGGCGTAGGTCTCCTCGTGCCCGATCGACTTCACCGCCCGGTCGGGCTCGACCGCCCGCTCGTCACGCGCCCAGGCCAGCGCGTGCAGGTGCCGGCCCTGGGCCTCGCCGAGGGCGCCGGTCACGGTGGACACGGGCATGGCCGCCAGGTCGCCCACGGTGCGGATGCCGAAGCGGTCGAGCCGGCGCTGGGTCGCCGGCCCCACACCCCACAGGGCGCCCACCGGCAGCGGGTGGAGGAATGCCAACTCCGAGCCCGGCGCCACGACCTTCACGCCGAGCCCGGGCGCCGGCGACGACCCCGGCGGGCCGGTCCGCGGCTTGGCCGCCTCCGACGCCAGCTTGGCCAAGAACTTCGAGGCGGCTACTCCCACCGAGCAGGCCAGGCCGGTGTCGGCCAGCACGCCGGCCCGGATGGCCGCGGCGATCACCGGCCCCTCGCCCCACAGGCGCCGGCCACCCGTCACGTCGAGGAACGCCTCGTCGAGGGCGATCCCCTCGACGAGGGGGGTAAACGACATCAGCACCGCGTGCAGGCGCCGGCTGTGCTCGGAGTAGAGGTCGTACCGGCCGGGCACGAACACCGCGTGCGGACAGAGCCGGCGGGCCCGCACCGACGCCATGGCCGAGCGGATCCCGTAGGACCGGGCCTCGTAGGAGCACGACGCCACCACGCCCCGAGCGCCGGGACCGCCGACGATTACCGGCTTGCCGGCCAGCGTGGGATCGGCCAGCACCTCCACGGCCGCGTAGAACGCGTCCATGTCCACGTGAAGGTTGACCCGGCCCTCGATCCCCTCAGTGTGCCAGCCGTTACGCCACCTTCTTCGACCGGCCGGCCGCCGGCACCCGCGGGTGCGGTGCCAGGTGGAGGCGGAAGGGGCGGTGCGGGGGCCTACGGACGACCATTCGGCGGAATACACGGTCGCGCACGCCCCACCACGTCACCAGCGCCAGCGCCTCGGCAATGATGCGGAACGACATCTTCGACGTCCCGAGCACCCGGTCGCGGAACTCGATCGGTACCTCAACGATGACGCCCTCGGCCGAGGCCACCCGGTAGGCCATCTCGATCTGGAAGCCGTAGCCGTCGGCCTTGACGGACCCCACATTGATGCGGCGGAGGACGCCGGCGGAGTAGGCCCGGAAGCCCGACGTGGCGTCGCGGACGGCGAGGTCGAGGACGAAAGCGGCATAGCGGTTCCCCCACTGGGAGAGCAGGCGCCGGCGCGCCGGCCAGTCGGGGATCGACCCGCCCGGCACGTACCGTGAGCCAACGGCCAGGTCGGCGCCGGCATCCACCGCGCCCAGCAGGGCGTGGAGCCGGGACGGGTCGTGCGACAGGTCGCTGTCCATCTCGACCAGCACGTCGTAGCCGCGGGCCAGGCCCAAGGCGAACCCGTCACGGTAGGCGCTGCCCAGCCCCGACTTGGCCGGCCGGACGAGCACATCGACGCCACCCAGCTCGACGCCGGCGGCTGTGGCGATGGCCGCGGTGCCGTCGGGGCTGGAGTCATCGATCACGAGGACATCGGCGCCGGGCGCGGCGGCACGGAGCCGCCGGAGGACCTCGGCGATGTTCTCGGCTTCCTGGTAGGTCGGCAGTACGACCAGGGCGCGCACCGGGGCCTACGATCGCCGGGTGCCGAACCCGGAGCTACCGTTGCGGTTGCCAGAACGAGGGCCGACGGCGCTGCCACCGGTCAAGGCCCGGGTGATCGCCTTCGTCACCATCGTGGTGGGGGGCATCTGCGGCCTGCTCATCGGGGCTGCCCTGGTGCGGCTTCAGTGTTCCGGAGGATGCTCCACACCAACCGGGCTCGGGGCACTCGTAGGCGCGGTGCTGGGAGCCGGCGGGGTGGCTGTAGTGGCTGTGCTGGTGCTGCGAGCCATGGGTGAGTGGCGAGCTGACCGAGGCGTCCATCAACGCTGACGGGGC
>JANMRJ010000992.1:0-5139 GCA_031370985.1 Acidimicrobiales bacterium | reverse complement strand
CGGCGCCCGAGTGAGAATCCGCTCCGGGAGCGACCGGGCCGGCCGGTCAGGCTCGACCAGGCGGCGCAGGTTGGCGATATACACCGGAAGGCTGCCCATCGACTGGGCCGCCCCGCCGGGCCACAGGACATCGGCGAACCGGTCGAGCGACACCACCCGGTTGGCGTGGATCAGGAGGGCGACGAGGACGGCGCGCTGCTTCGGGCGGCCCAGGTCGAGAAGCCGTCCATCGATGGCCACCTCGAAGGGGCCGAGGGTGCCGAAGTGCAGTCGTCCCCTGTCGATCCCGCGAGGCTAGCTAGACGGCGGGGGTCCTACCCAGACGGGCTGAGCGTCGCCCACGTCTGGTTGATCGCCGACGGGTGCGGCTCGGCCAGGTCGACGCCGGCGCGCATGGCATACATCTGGAAAACACCCGCCAGCGGGACCACCGAGAAGTTCCGGCCCACCAGGGCGGCCGTCATCGCCGCCGCCGCCCGCTGGACCTCCTCCCGATTGCCGGCGATAGTCGCCTGGGCAACCAGCGAGGCGTACTCGGCGTCGCCGGGCGTTCGTGACGACAGGAGGAAGGCCGGGTTGGCATCATTCTGGTTGGGCGCAGCCAGTTCGACATCGTAGCCCCGGTCGCGGTTCTGCTCCCCGGTCCGGATGTCGGAGGCCTTCTTGACGGTGACCTCGAATCCGACGTCCTTCAGATCGGCCGCCACCAGCCGCATGCCCGCCTCGGGTACGAGCGGGCCGCCGATGAGGACCGTGGCGAGGCGACGTTGACCGTTCAGGCGCGTCCCGTCCGCGCCGACCTGCCAGCCGCCGGCATCGAGGACCCGGCGCGCCTCGGCCGCGTCGTTGACCGGCGCCGGCACGGTCGATGCCGCCGCGCCCAGGACGGCCGGCGGCGACATCCACCGGCCGGGCTCGCCGTTCCCGCCGAGCACCTCGGCGACGTACCGCGACCGGTCGATGGCCAGGGACACGGCCTGGCGGACGGCCCGGTCGGCGCCGTACGGGCCGGCCGGGTTGAAGGACAGGATATGGGTGGCGCCGGGTGGCGCCCGGACGACGTGGAAGTGCCGGTCGGCCTCCAGCGCGGCGGCCGACTCCCTCGCCAGGCCCGCCACCACGTCGATCTCGCCCCGGCGCAGCGCCTCCAGGCGGACTTCGGCGTCGGGCATGAACCGTAACGTCAAGCGGCTGGCGCGGGCCTTCGGCCCCCAGTAACTGTCGAACCGTTCGACGACGAGCTCCCGGCGCGGCTGGTAGTCGACGACCTTGAACGGCCCCGTGCCCACCGGCGGAGTGGAGTCGTTGTGGGCGTCCTTCGGGACGATCGGGCCTTCGGGGTGCACCAGTTGCTCGGGCAGGCGCAGGTTCGGCGCCGTCGACATGAAGTCGACAGTGAGGTCGTCGACCTTGACCACCTTGTCGAGGGTGGCCGACACCGAGCGGGGCATGAACTGGCGGCCGGTCCAGGACCACACCACGTCGTCGGCCCCGAACGGCCGCCCGTCGTGGAACCTCACGCCGGCGCGGAGGTAGAAGCGCCACGTCGTCGGCCCCACCAGCTCCCACCGCTCGGCCAGGCCGGGCCGGACGGTGAAGTCCGGTCCCATGGACAACAGAGGCTCGTAGACGCCGGCGTTCAGCTCGCCGGCCGCGAAGTGCTTCGAGCTCGGCCCGGCACCCGTGAGCGGCCAGATGTCCTCACCCACCCCGATGCGGACCTCGCCGGGCCGGGCCGGGGCGGTGGCGCCGCCAGTGTCGCCGCCGTCGCCGCCGCCCCCCGAGCATGCGGCGGCCAGGGTGGCCAGGACGACCGCCCAGCCGACCAGCCCTCTCCGCAGTCGGTGTCTGATGCCGCGGATCGTAGAGCAGCGGCCAGTCGACCTGCCGCGGATCGTAGAGCAGCGGCCAGTCGACCTGCCGCGGATCGTAGAGCAGCGGCCCGGTAGGTTGAGGGGTGTCGATCCTGGGCCGGGCCCGAGAGTTGCTGGTGGCGACGATCCAGCCGGCCATCTTCGGGCCGGCGGCGCCACTGGAGGTCGCCGCCCACCACCTCACCGGCGAGCCCGTCCCCTATGACGAAGCGATCGCCGGCCCGTTCGGGCCCTTCGACGTGGGTGGGCGATGGGGACCGCAGTGGGGGACGACGTGGTTCCGGCTGCGGGGCGAGGTGCCGGCGGCGTGGGCCGGCGAGGAGGTCGCCCTTCGCTTCGAGATGACCGAACCGGCCGAGGGCCTGCTCTGGCGGGATGCCGCGCCGCTCGTCGGCCTGTCCTGGCTGCGCCGTGACGCTGTCCTGCGCCGGCGGGCCGAGGCCCTGGAGGCCGTCGACCTCTACGTCGAGGCCGCGGCCAACCCGGCGGTGCCAGCGCATGATGCCGGAGTCGACTGGCCCCTCCTGCTGGCGGAGGTGGGGGGCGAGCCCGGCTTTGAGCTGCTGCGGTGCGAGCTGGCCGTCCGCCGGCGCCCGGTCTACGACCTGGCCTGCGACCTGCGCACCGTGTTGGAACTGGCCGACGCGTCCGACGCCGACGAAAGAACCGGCACCGACTTCGGCCTGCTGGAGGCGCTGGCGGCCACGTTCGCGGCCGTCGAGCCCGACGATGTGGCCGCCACCGCCGGGGCGGCGCGGGAGGCGCTGGCCCGGGTGCTCGACCGGCGGGTCCCGGCCGGCGCCCACCGCATCAGCGCGGTGGGACACGCCCATATCGACACCGCCTGGCTCTGGCCCATGCGCGAGGCGGCCCGCAAGTGCGCCCGCAGCTTCGCCAACGCCGTGACCCTCATGGAGGAGTACCCGGCTTTCGAGTTCGTCTGCTCGGCCGCCCGCCACCTGGCGTGGGTCGAGGAGCAGCACCCGGCGCTGTTCGAGCGCATCCGTGACCGGGTGGCCGCCGGCCAGTTCCAGCCGGTCGGGGGCATGTGGGTGGAGGCCGACTGCAACATGCCGTCGGGCGAGTCGCTCGTCCGCCAAATCGTCCACGGCCAGCGCTGGTACCTGAGCCGGTTCGGCCACGAGTGCACCGAAGCCTGGCTCCCCGACGGCTTCGGCTTCCCGGCCAGCCTCCCGCAGATCCTCGCCGAGGCGGGCATGGGGTGGTTCGTGACCCAGAAGCTGTGCTGGAACGAGGTGAACCGCTTCCCTCACCACACCTTCTGGTGGGAGGGCCTCGACGGCACCCGGGTGCGGGCCCATTTCCCGCCGGCAGAGACCTACAACGGCGACGTGTCGCTCCCCGAGCTGCTGCGCGCGCCGGGCGCCCCCGGCGCCGGCCCCCGCTCGCTGTACCCGTTCGGCCACGGCGACGGCGGCGGCGGCCCCACCCGCGACATGATCGAGGCCGCCCTCCGGGCCGCCGACCTCGGCGGCGCCCCCAAGGTGGTCATGGAGTCACTGGCGCAGTTCTTCGCCGCGGTGGAGGCCGACCCGGCACCCCTGCCCGTCTGGGTGGGCGACCTCTACCTGGAGAAGCACCGCGGCACCTTCACCAGTCAGGCCGCGGTGAAGGCCGGCAACCGCCGGGGCGAGCTGGCTTTGGCCGCGGCCGAGCTGTGGTCGACCGTGCGGCCCGACGAGGCCCCCTGGCCCGCCGCCGACCTCGACCGGGCGTGGAAGCTGTTGCTCGTCAACCAGTTCCACGACATCCTGCCTGGCTCCTCGATCCACTGGGTCTACGAGGACGCCGCCGCCAATCACGCCGAGGTGCGGTCGGTCGCCGACAGCATCGCCGGCGGGGCCATGGCCGCCATCGCCGCGGCTGTCGACACCGCTGGCGTGCGCCGGCCGGCGGTGGTGTTCAACCCGACGCCGTATGACCGCGGCGACGTGCCGGCAATGGGCTACGCGGTGGTGGACTTTGACGCGCCGGCCTCTGCCGACCCAGTCGAGGCCGGCGCCGGCTGGATGTCCAACGGGCTTCTCCGGGTCACCTGGGACGCCAGCGGCGGCCTGACATCGGTCTGGGACCTCGAGTACGAGCGCGAGGTCCTCGCCGCCGGCCGGCGAGGCAACGTCTTCCACCTCCATCACGACCGCCCGGCCGAGTACGACGCCTGGGATGTCGACCGCACCTATCTTGACGACTTCGAGGAGCTGCCCGGCCCAAACGGGATCGACACCGTCGAGGTGGACGCGACCGGGGCCGGCGCCGGCCGGGTGCGGTTCCAGCGCCGTTTCGGCGGATCATCGATCGACCAGACCCTGGTCCTCACCCCAGGCTCCCGGCGCATCGACTTCGTGACCGACATCGACTGGCACGAGACCCACCGGTTCCTCAAGGTCGCCTTCCCCGTGGCGGTCCACACCGACCGGGCGACGTTCGAGATCCAGTTCGGCCACGTCAGCCGCCCGACCCACGAGAACACGTCGTGGGAGCAGGCCCGCTTCGAGGTGTGCGCCCACCGCTGGGCCGACCTGTCGGAGGCCGGCTACGGCGTCGCTCTCCTCAACGACTGCAAGTACGGCTACGACGTGCGCGGGAGCGTCCTGCGGTTGTCCCTCCTGCGCTCGCCGACCGCCCCCGACCCCCACTGCGACCGCGGCCGCCACCGCTTCACCTACGCCCTGCTCCCCCACGCTGACGACCCCTTCACCGGCGGGGTGCTTGAAGCGGCCACGGCCCTGAACTCGCCGCTCACAGTCGTCCCGGTCGAGCCCCGGTCCCCGCTCAAAGGGCCGCTCGGGTCCCGGGAGGGGTCGCTGCCGGCGTCAATGTCGTTCGTCTCAGTCGACGACCCCGCCTTCGTGGTCGTCGCCGTCAAACGGGCCGACGACGGCAGTGGCGACGTGGTCGTCCGCGGGTACGAGGCGCACGGCGGTCACCGGCGGGTGCGGATCCGCGTGGCCGCCCCGGTCGGCCGGGCCGCCCGGACCGACCTGCTGGAGCGCCCCCGCCACGACCTCGGGGTGGTTGACGGCGCGGTCTGCCTGTCGGTGCGCCCGTTCGAACTGGTGACCCTGCGCTTCTCGCGCTAGGGGCAGGGGCCTCTCCCCTGACGCTGCTGCTCTTCTCAAGCAGAGCCATCTGTGGGCCGATAACGACCACATGCTCCTCGTGATTGGTGGGCAGACGTTGCAGATGTCTCATGAGGAGTGGCTCGAGCTGCTGCCGGAGGCCGCGCTGCTGGTCGACGCCCATG
>JANMRJ010000985.1:0-1785 GCA_031370985.1 Acidimicrobiales bacterium | reverse complement strand
ACGCGGCCGTTACGCACGAATTACGGCGGCTTCGGTAGCGTGCGTAGCCACGGTGGTGCCATGGGCCCAGGGGGACGTATGAGTCGGAACAGGTCGAAGACCAGGGCAGTGGGCGGGGCCATGGCCCTCGCGCTGGCCTTTGCTGCGTGCGGCGGCGGCAGTGACGGTGACTCGGCCACCAGTGAAATCAAGGTGGCGGGTCGCGATGTCCTGGTCAGCCAGGACCGAAGCCCGATCGTGGCCCGGAACTCACCGGTGCTCGCCGTCAACCCCATCCAACGCACGAACATGGTAGTCGTCGACCGGGTGGACCGGCCTGACTACACCGCCGGCGTCCACGTCACCAACAACGGCGGCGGCAACTGGCAGGACATCGCCCTCAAGCTGCCGTCCGGGAACAAGGGCAAGCTCTTTGCCCCGGCGGCGACCTTCGACGGCAAGGGCATGCTCTACGTGTCGTACGTGACGCTGAGCGGTCCGGGGAACTCGCCCGACTCGATGTGGATGACCCGCTCGGGTGACGGCGGGCTGAACTTCGACGAGCCCACCAAGGTCGCCGGCGCCCACACGTTCCAGACCACGCTGGCCGCCGACCCGAAGACCGGCCGGCTCTTCGCCGCGTGGCTGCAATCCCGGCCCGAAGCCACTATGTGCATCCTGTGCTTCGCCGAGACCGGCCTGCCGATCGTGGTCAGCAAATCCGACGACGGCGGTCGCACCTGGTCGCCGCCGGCGCCGGTCAGCGACGGCGGGCGCATGCGGATCGGCGCGCCCTCCCTCGCCGTAGACCCCGACGGCAACCCGTCCGTGCTCTACCTCGACTACGGCACCGACCGGGTGGACTGGGAGAACCTGCCAGGCACCTATGACGGGAAGTTCACCCTGGTCCTCGCCCGCTCCGCCGACCAGGGCGTGCGGTGGGAGCCGGGACGGATCGTCGATGCCGACATCGTGCCCCCGAGCCGGTTCCTCGTCTACCTGCCCGTAGCCCCAGCCTTCGCTATCAGCAGCGGCGGCGACATGGTGGCGGCCTGGGCCGACGGGCGCAACGGCGACTCCGACATCCTCCTGCGCCGCTCCACCGACGACGGCAAGACGTGGGGCAAGTTCGTCAGAGTCAACCGGGGCACCGTCCGCGACGGAGTCCCCCAGGACATGCCCGCGGTCGCCATCTCGCCCGGTGGGCGCATCGATGTCGTCTACTACGACCGCACCCTGGACCGCCGGGGCGCCACCGCCGACGTGCTCATGTCGTCCTCGACTGACTCGGGCAAGTCCTTCTCGAAGACCTTCCGGCTCAGCACCCAGTCGTCCAACCGCAAGATCGGCCCCGACGGCTCCCCGTTCTCCATGGAGGCCGACTTCGGTACCCACCTCGCCATCGCCTCACTACCTGGGGGGGCGATCGCGGCCTGGACCGACACTCGCAACGGCACGCTCGACAGCGGCAAGCAGGACATCTTCTCCGCATCGGTGCCCCTCGCCGACAAGAACTCGGTGAGCCTGGCGTTCAAGGCACTGGCCGGGTTCGGCATCCTGCTCAGCGTGGCCGGCATCGCCCTCTTCGTCATGTCCCGCCGGGGCCGCAAGCAGGCGCCGGCCGCACCGGGCGCCGCGCCCCGCACCGACTTGCCGCCCCCGCCGCCCCCGCTCGTGCCGTCTCCCGGGCAGGTCTAATGGAGGCCCCGGCACAGCACCTCTCGGAGCTGGCGGGGCTCACTGGGCTCTCCGCGGAGCTGGTGCACACCAGCATCTGGAGCGACGAGCTGGTGGCGCGCGCCGGCC
>JANMRJ010000982.1:0-2485 GCA_031370985.1 Acidimicrobiales bacterium | reverse complement strand
GGAGCGATGGTTGCTGCCCAGCGAAAAGCGTTGCCCGGCCTGTTCGCTGGCGCGCAGGTAGGCGGCGATGTCGCCGCCGCGAAAGCTGTAGATGGCCTGCTTGGGATCGCCGATCATCATGCTGGTCACACCCGGCAGCGTGGCCGAGCTGAGCGCAGCCATGCAGCTACTGGCCAGCTCGCCAGCCCTCCGCGCCCGCCTTTCGGAGGCGGCATCGGTCGCGGCGAGCGCCTTCAGCGAGGAACGGGTCGTGCACGGCGTCACACAGATCTACGACAAGGTCCTTTCGGCGGGCCGGAAGGGGGGGTAGGGCCCGGGCAGGTCGTCATCAAGGGCATGGCACGGGGCTACCCGTCGTCGCTGCCGACGCAGGTTCATCCTCGTTCACACGATCGGCCGGATCGATCGTTTACCATGCGTGTGCTGCAACGGGTGGGGATGCAGCCAACCTCTCGAAGGGAAATTCTTCCGTACAGGTGGCGACAACGACCGCCAACGCGATGTCTGCCAACACCTTCTCCCAGCGCGCGCCGGGCGCGAGCGGCGTGCGCTGGCGTAGCTACAGCTTGGGCGTGGCCCTGCTCGACGCGGTGGCCATGTCCGCCGCCGCGTTCGCGTCAGGTGCAGCACTGGGGCTTTTGGGCACGGATCCGCTCTCGACCGGGGCGAGCCGGGTCTCGAACCTGGCCCTCAGCATCGCGTTGGTGCCGGCCTGGCTCGCCGTCCTTGCCCTCGGCGGCGCGTACGATCGGCGACACCTGGGGTCGGGCTTCGAGGAGTACCGGCGGCTGCTCTCCTCTATCGCGCGGCTCCTCTCCGTCATAGCCATCCTGGCGCTGATCGCCAACGTGGACCCATCACGGCCGTTCGTGGCGATGACCCTCATCCTTACGACAGCGTTCACGCTCGTGGAGCGCTATCTGGTCCGGCGGTGGCTCCACCGGCAGCGGGCACAGGGCCGGTTCCTCCAGAGCGTGCTTCTGGTCGGCAACACGAACTCGGCCCGAGCCCTGGCCAGACAGGTGATCCAATCTCCCCATACGGGCCTCTCCATCACCGCCGCCTGCCTGGCCGACCGGTCGGACGGGGGAATCGATGTGGATGGGACATGGGTACCCGTCCTTGGCCGCGCATGTGACGTGCTCGGCGTCGTCCAATCGTCACACATCGACGCCGTGCTGGTGACAGATCAGAGCACCCTCAACCTTGAGACGCTCCGAGACCTGGCGTGGCAGGTGGAGGGCTCAGGGGTCACGATGTTCGTCGCGCCGGAGATAACCGATGTCGCCGGCCCCCTCGTCGCCATCCGCCCAGTGCCGGGCCTCCCGATCCTGACCGTGGAGCAGCCGGAGCTTGGCGGTCCGCTGCGTGTGGTGAAGGAGGCCGTCGATCGGGTGCTCGCGGCGACATGCATCGTCGGCCTCCTGCCGTTGCTCGTGGTGATCGCCCTCGCCGTCCGGGTCAGCAGCCGCGGTCCGGTCATCTTCAAGCAGGTGCGGGTGGGCCTCCGCGGCAAGCCCTTCGTGCTCTGGAAGTTCCGCACGATGATTGCCGATGCCGAGGAGCGTCGTGCCACCCTGCTGGACCTCAACGAGCACGACGGCGTATTGTTCAAGATCCGTGACGACCCCCGGGTGACGCCCCTGGGCAAAGTGCTCCGTCGCTGGTCGGTGGACGAGCTGCCCCAACTCTGGAACGTCATGCGCGGGGACATGTCGATCATCGGTCCGCGTCCGCCCCTCCCCGCCGAGGTGGAGAACTACTCACACAGGGTCCGGCGGCGACTCCTCGTCAAGCCGGGCATGACCGGGCTGTGGCAGATCAGTGGCCGCTCTGGCATCCCCTGGGAGGAGGCGGTCCGGCTCGACCTCCACTACGTCGAGCATTGGTCGCCGTCGCTGGACATGACAATCCTCGCCAAGACGGTCTCCGCCGTCCTCCGGCGCCACGGCGCGTATTGACGGCGACCGAAGGTCATATGAATGCGAGAGATGAGATCCTTCTGCAACAGAACCAGCCAATGGCCCCACCTGGGGGGTCTGCCATCGCCGTGGTGACGAAGGCGCCGGGCTGGACGATATCGGTTGCCGTCGTGCACGACTACCTGACGCAGCGTGGCGGAGCAGAGCGTGTCGTCTTGTCGATGCTGAAGGCATTCCCGGCCGCCCAGGTCCACACCTCCCTCTACCACCCCGAGGGCACGTTCCCGGAGTTCGAGCGTGCCTCGGTACGCACCACCTTCCTCGACCGCTCGCACGTGCTCCGCCGGCACCATCGCCTCGCCCTGCCGCTCCTCGCCTCGTCCTTCGGCCGCCACCATGTGGACGCGGATGTCGTGATCTGCAGCTCGAGCGGGTGGGCTCATGGCGCGGTGGTCCAGGGCCGCAAGATCGTCTACTGCTACTCGCCGGCCCGCTGGTTGTACGAAGGCCGCAGCTACCTGGGCCAGCACCATCGGATCGTCACGGGTGTCGCCGGCGGCATG
>JANMRJ010000930.1:0-2333 GCA_031370985.1 Acidimicrobiales bacterium | reverse complement strand
CTGACCGCCGTCGACCTGCGGGGCGCGACGGTCACGGTGGTGGCGTCGGTCGCCGCCGGCGAGCTCCACATCCGGGTGCCGGTCGATGTCGCCGTCGAGATCGATGCCCACGTGGGCGCCGGCGACCTCAGGCTGCTGGGCCGGGAGTACGAGGGAATCGACATCGGCCGCGAGCTCACCGATCCCGGTCGTGAGGGTGCGGGCACGCTCGTGCTACGGGCCAGGGCCGGCTTGGGCCTGGTGGAGGTGCGCCGTGCGGCCCCATGACCTCGATGTCGTCTCCCTCATGGCCGGCGTGGCCTTCGCCGGCCTGGGCCTGGTGTCGCTCCTGAGCCAGGGCGGCGGCCTCGCCGCCCGCTGGACGTGGCCGGTGCTGCTCATCCTGGTCGGCGTCGTGGGCCTCGTCGCCAGCCGGCGGGGCACGAAGCCCTAGGGTCGCCGGTACCCGCGGGCTCGGTCCGCCAGCTGTCGACTGCGGACATCCAGGAGGTCATCGACCACGGCGACGTGTGGCAGTTCCGCTTCGACAGCCAGGGCGCAGCGGGTGGTCAGCTACGGCTGACGCGGGCCGAGCTGGAAGCGGCCGACTGGCACGTCACGATCCCGGCGGAAATCGGCACCCGCCTCGCCCGGTCTCGGGGCGCCTCCCACGCCCTGACGCTGTATCGCCGGCTGCGGCCGCGAGACTGTTGCTAATGGCCGCCTCTATCGCCTCCCGCCGGCAGTGGCTCGCAACGGTCGCCGTCGTGGCATTGCCCGTCGCCGCCTTCGCCGCCCTGCGCCCCGGTCCCTTCGCCGCCACTCTCAAGAGCCCGGCCGCGCTCGCCCGCATCGCGCTGCTGGTGATCGTGCTGGTGGTCGTCTCCCGGCTCCTGCGCCGCTTCGTTGCCAACCCGGCCGTGCGGGCCGGCGTCCCCGCCCTCATTGCCGCCGGCGCCCTGGCCGTCATCGTCCTGCCCTACTTCCGCAACGAGACGGTGATCGAGTCGCTGCCCCAGACGGCCGCCGAGCTCGGACTGCCGGCGGTGCTGGCCCAGGCGTCCGCCGCGGCTCCGACGACAACCCCGGCGCCGGCGTCAGCGCCGACGACCACGACCCCGGCAGCGGCGCCGGCGACCACGACATCCGTGCCGCCGACGACCACGACGACCGTGCCGGCGGCGCCGGCGCGAGTCACCGCCGGCGCGCTGCGGGGCATCGACCACCGGGCCAGCGGGTCAGCCTCGCTCTACCGACTGGGCGACGGCACCGCCTTCGTCCGCTTCGAGGACATCGACATCCAGAACGGCCCCGACTACGTCGTGTACCTGGTGCCAGGGACCGACCGCCGGACGCCCGGCGCCGGCGTCGAACTCGGCCCGCTCAAGGGCAACCAGGGAACCCAGAACTACGTCGTGCCCGCCGGGGTTGACCTCCAAGCGCCCCAGACTGTGCTCATCTGGTGCCGGGCGTTCGCCGTCCCCGTGGCCAACGCCACCCAAGCACCGGTCTCATGAACCGCCGATCAGGAAGGAACGACCGTGATCAATCTGCATCTCTGGCTCTCTCCCGTCCGCAACCAGACATGGGTTGCCGCCTCTTTTGGGCACAGGTAGATCGTGCCCGAGCCCACGCGGTCTCTCACCCCTTCCATCATCCATGACCACGTCCGCGAACACTGCTTCACCCCCGCCGGCCCCCCCGGCCGGGTCGGCGTCGAGCTCGAGCTGCTCACGGCGACGGCCGCCGACCCGGGCCGCCGGCCGGCGGCGACCGATCTCTTCTGTCTGATCGACGGCCTGGCCCTCCCGGGGCGCAGCCGCCTCACCGTCGAGCCGGGCGGTCAGATCGAGCTCAGTAGCCGCCCCTACGCCGGCGCCGGCCCCGCCATCGACGCCACCTCCGCCGACCTGGCCGCCCTCCGGACCGGGCTGCACGCCGCCGGCATCCGGACGACCGCCATCGGCCTCGACGCCACCCGGCCGCACGAGCGGGTCGTCCACGGGCCGCGGTACGACGCCATGGAGCGGTACTTCGACGGCGACGGCGGTGCCGGCCTGGCCATGATGTGCGGCACCGCGTCGGTGCAGGTCAACCTGGATCTCGGTGGGCCGGGCGCCATCTCTCGCCGCTGGCGTGCCGCCCACGCCCTCGGCCCGGTCCTCGTGGCGGCCTTCGCCAACTCGCCTCTCGCCGGCGGGCGGCCGACCGGCGCCCGCTCGTCCCGCCAGCAGATCTGGGCCGCGCTCGACCCGAGCCGTTCGGCGCCGGCGCTCTCGGTCATGACGCCGGCCGACTCCTGGGCGCGCTACGCCCTGGCGGCCAGGGTCATGGTCATCCGGGCCGGGCCAGAC
>JANMRJ010000877.1:0-1300 GCA_031370985.1 Acidimicrobiales bacterium | reverse complement strand
TCTCGACGCTGCTGGGCCGCCTCGGTGTCAACGTCACCGCCGGGGCCATCGCCTCGTCCTCGGCATCGACGAGCACCGACCTTGCCCTCACCCACACCGCCATCAAGGCACACGTGGCCAGCGCACCGGCGGTGACCATGGACGAGACCGGCTGGCGCATCGCCGGCTGGGGTGCCTGGCTGTGGGTGGCGGCCACCGACGACGCCACCGTCTATGACGTGGCCCATGGCCGTGACTTCGCCGCGGCCACCAACCTCGTCCCCGCCGACTACGCCGGCACGGTCGTGCGCGACGGGTGGGTCGTCTACAACAGCTACAAGGAAGCGACGCACCAAACCTGCCTGGCGCATTATGAGAAGCGCGCCGTTATGGGAAATGAGGCTGGCGAGATGGCGGTTCACCTCTCGTGGGCGTTTCCGCGCTTCACATAATCAGAGGCTCTCCAAGAACGCGAGGAGCTTGTCGCCAGGCCGGAACTTGCCGGGGGTCGTGTTCGGCGGCGTGGTCCGAGCGAGGGCGCGCTCTTTGATCGCCAGGTGGGCGCGGATGTAGATCTGGGTCGTCTGCGGGTTGGAGTGGCCGAGCCAGAGCGCGATCACAGCGCTGTCCGTGCCGCTCTCCAGCAACCTCATAGCGCACGTGTGACGCAGGACGTGAGGCGTGACCTTCTTGCCCGCCAGGGACCGGCACGTGCCCGCGGCGTCGGCGGCGTACTTGGCTAACAGGCAGCGCACGGCCTCGCGGCCGAGGGGCCCGCCGCGTGGGCCTGGGAACACAGGATCATCCGGTCCGCCACTGCGTTCTGCGAGCCAGACCCGCACGACAGCGGCCGTGGCGGTGGTCAGCGGAGTTGACCTTGCCTTGCGGCCCTTGCCGAGGGTGTCGACGTGTGCGCCTGCGCCGAGGTGCACGTCCCGGCAGCGGAGCCCAACGAGCTCGGAGACCCTCAGGCCGGTCTGGACGGCGAGAAGGAGCATCGCGTGGTCCCGCCGTCCCCTTGTCTGGGTTCTGTCCGGGCGGGCGAGGAGGGCCTCGACCTCGGCCGGTGCCAGGTAGGAGACGGTCGTCTCGTCGGTCCGTTTCGGTGGGATGGCCAGCACCCGGGCAATTGAGGCGGCGTGTTCGGGATGGCGCAGCGCAGCGAACCGGAACAGCGAGTGGATCGCAGCGAGGCGGGCGTTGCGGGTGCTGACCTTTACGTGCCGGACGGTCTCGAGCTGATCGAGGAAGGCGCCGATGCGGTCGGCGTCGAGGTCAGCGAAGTCGAGGCGGGACGGCTCGATGCCCGTGGTCTGCTGGA
>JANMRJ010000875.1:0-15074 GCA_031370985.1 Acidimicrobiales bacterium | reverse complement strand
GCCGGCGTGGAGATGGACATCGACGCGCTCCTGGCCTGCCTCCGGGCCGTTGTCACCGACCTCGGCGGGCGGCGCGCCGACATCGTGGCCACCGGGATCGCCGGCGTGGCCGAGAGCGGCGTCCCGCTGGGCTCGGCTGCGCGGGCCCTGGCGCCGGTGATCGCCTGGCACGACGGCCGCGGCGCCGAGGCGGTCGCGGTGCTCGAGCGCCGGTTCGGGGCGGACCTCCCACCGCGCATCGGCCAGCGCATCCGCACCGTCCTTACCGTGTCGAAGGTCGGATGGCTCCTGGGCCAGGGCTTGACCGGGATGGTGCGGTGGCTGGGCGTCCCCGAGGTCGGCCTGCACGCCCTCACCGGCGCCGAGGCCACCGAGTTCTCCCTCGCCGCCCGCACGGGCTGTTACGACGTGACGACGATGCGTTGGATACCCGAGGTGGCGGAGGCGCTCGGGTTCTCGGTCGATGTCTTCCCCCCGGTGCTCGCCGCCGGCTCGGCCATGGGCCGTATCTCCGCCGAGGCGGCGGCTTGGTCCGGCCTGCGGGCGGGAACGACGGTGACCATCGCCGGCCACGACCACCTGATCGGCGTGGTGGGTGCCGGCGTCGGGCCCCGGGACGCAGCCAACTCGGTCGGGACAGCCGAGACGATCGTCGCCCGAACCGCAGCGCTTCCCGACGTCGCCACCGCGCTAGCCAACGACGTCCGGGTCACGGTCCAACCCGGTGGCCAGGGGTGGGCCGCAATGGTCGGAGCGGCACGGGCCGGGCTGGTGCTCGATGCCGGCGCCGCCGTGCTGGGCCTGCCCCTGGCGGACCTCGACCGCCTCGCCGCCGGCGCCGTGCCGGCAGATGTCGGCGGCGCGGTCGACGCCCTCGCCCATGGCGAGGAGGTCGCCTGGCCCGACGCCCCGGTCGGTGCGTGCTGGGCCGGACTGTTGGCCGCGCTCACGGACCGGACGGTTGAGGCCTACGGGCGACTGGCGACCGTCGTCGGACCGCGTCAGCGGGTCATTGTGTTCGGCGGCGGCAGTGCCAGCGAACCCTGGATGCGGGCGAAGGCGGCCGCGCTGGCGATCCCCGTTGTCCGGTCTCGCGTCGGATCGGCGGTAGCCCGGGGCGCGGCGCTCTATGCGGGCGTGGCCGTCGGCTGGTGGGAGGTGGTGGCCGAGGCTCCTCCGCCCTAGAGTCCGGCGTGACCAGGCAGATCCACACAAGGCGGTCGACCTCGACCGACGCGAGCCAGCTCGACCCGGTCCAGACTCTCGAAGCCGACACCCGCGACCGGAGGTAGGAAATGTCGGACAAGCAGGTGAACATCCACCGTGAAGGCGCCGGCAAGAGGGCCAAGGCCCGCCGGCCGATCATGCTGGCGATCGCCGGCGACAGCGGCACTGGGAAGACCACGCTGACGGCCGGGCTGGTCGAGGCGCTCGGCCATGACCGCATCACGTCGGTCGCTGCTGACGACTACCACCGGTACGACCGGCAGGAGCGCAAGGATCTCCCCTTCACGCCGCTCCACCCAAAGTGCAACTACATGGACATCATGGACCAGCACTTCCATCACCTCGCAATGGGCCACCCCATCCTGAAGCCGATCTACGACCACGACACCGGCGAGCTCGGCCGGCCCGAGTACGTCGAGCCCAGTGAGTTCGTGATCGTGGAGGGTCTCATGCCGCTCTCGACGAAGCGGTCGCGTGCGTGCTTCGACATCACCGTCTACCTCGACCCGCCCGAGGACATCCGCATCGCCTGGAAGCTGCGCCGGGACACGACCACGCGGGGCTACACCGAGGAGCAGGTCCGCAAGGATCTCGACAAGCGCGAACCGGAATCAGCCGAGTTCATCCGCCCGCAGCGGGCGAGGGCCGACATCGTCGTGCGCTTCTCCCCGATCGAGGAGCGGGGCGAGACGGCCAACGACCCCCTCAGCGCCTACCTGCTCCTCCGGCCGACGATCAGCCACCCCGACCTTTCCTCGATCCTCAACGACGATGTCAAGGCGGGTATGCACCTCAAGCTGCGGCGGGACGAGGACGGCAAGCCGGTCGACTCAGTCCACATCCACTCCTACGCCGACCGCGAGGACACCAGGAAAGTGGAACAGGCCATCTGGGACGAGCTGGGCGTGGACGAGCCGGTGCCCGAGTCACTCGGCCGGCTCGACTTCGAGACCCGCGACGAGCCGCTGGCGCTCACTCAGCTCATCCTCCTCTACCACCTGATCCAGGCCCAGCAGTCGGCCGCCACCGACTGAACCCAGCCAGGGGCGCCGGGACCCCGGGCAACCCCCGTCAGCCCCTCCTCGCCGATACCAGCGCCGGGTGGCGCCCCCGCACCATCTCCGCCCGGGCGAGCGCGGCCACGGCGAGGGCAGCCGCCAGCACCTCGGACAGCTTCACCGGCAACTCCTCAAGGAGATAGGGGTCGGTGTGGTTCACCAGCGGGAGAGACACCTCCCTGGCCAAGAAGTACAGGGCGATCATGACCGCGCTGGACGCGACCACCGACCAGTAGGCGATCACGGTCGGCTTGATCCACACCGCGATGCCCTGTGCCGACAAAAGCAGTGCGGAGGCGACGAAGAACGCCCCGAGGTGCCATCCCTCCGCCCAGTGCTCGGGCACGACCACGCCGTGGGCGATCCCGGTGAACACCAGCGCGGCTGCAGCCACGGTCTCAGGGAGCCGGGGCGCGAAGTTGGGCTTGAAAACATGGAGGCCGAGTCGCAAAGCCAGCGTTCCGACTGCCGTGGCCGCTAGCACAACCAGGACGTAACGCCACTGCGACGCGCCGCTCTTCGACCCCTCCGCCGCGCCGGCGCTCACCGTGCCGCCGCTCGACATCGGGGCGCCCTGCGCCGGCACGACGCCGGCCGCGGCGCTCGTCGGGGCGACGGCCGTCGTGGGCGACTCATGGGCAAGGGCCGGCCCGACCAATAGCAGCCCGACGGCGCCGGCAATCCCGGCGATCAGGCCGGCGCTCCACACGCGTCCCACCTTTGAACCTCCGCTTCGGCGCATGGCAGGAGTTCGGAGCGATGCCGTCCGTTGGACGACCCCACTACCCGATTCGGTGCGTCGTCATCCGGATCGCCGCGGTGAAACGTACAAAGGGCATGAACGTGAGAAGGAACACAAAGGGTCGCGGTCTCGCTGCGGCGGGGCTCGGTCTGGCCATGCTGTTGGCCGGATGTGGCGGCAGCGATGGCGGCGGCTCCGCTACCGCCACCACCACCGCCGCTGCTCCCGCTGCGGACGGCAACGCCGTGACCCTGAAGCTCATCGCGTTCAAGCCCGAGAATCTCGCCGTCAAGGCGGGGGCGACGGTCACCTGGAAGAACGAGGACGGCTCCGATCACACGGTGACGTCCGGCATGGTGCAGCAGCAGTCCGGCGGAGTGAAGGCCGCGCCTGACGGCAAGTTCGACTCCAAGTCCCTGGGGTCGGGCAAGACGTTCTCGTTCACGTTCGCGGCACCCGGTACGTACTCGTACTACTGCAACGTGCACCCGGCGACCATGCGGGGCGAGATCAAAGTCACCTGAAATCCGGGCGACGCCCGGGCAAGCACATCCCTATCACGGAGGATCCATTGAAGAAACTGCCCCTGAGACTGGCAAGCGCGGCTGTCGCGCTGGCCCTGACCGGCGCCGCCTGCGGGAGCGACAACAAGGACGACGCCCAGTCCACCCCCACGACGGCCGCCTCGACCACCCCGAAGGCCGCCCCGTCCTCGACCACCGGGGCGGCAACGCTGCGCGCTGGTCTCACCGGCCTGCTCTCCGAGCACGTCTACCTGGCTGCACTGGCCACCGGCGCTGCACTCCGCGGCGACACCAAGGGCTTCGAGGCGAACGCGGCCGCGCTGAACGGCCCGACGAACAGCAACACCGCTGATATCACCAACGCCATCACCTCGGCCTACGGCGCCGATGTCGGCAAGGCCTTCGACGGCCTGTGGCGCAGCAACGGCCACATCCCCGCGGTGGTCGCCTACACCCAGGCCCTGGCCGCCAATGACAAGACCGCAGCCGACAAGGCCGTCGCTGACCTCTTGGCCTACGCCAAGACGTTCGGCACCACGCTCAACTCGGTGAACAGCAACCTCCCGGCCGCGGCCGTCGAGGAGGGCGTGAAGATGCACGTCACCACCCTGAAGACCGTCATCGACGCCCAGAAGGCCGGCGACCAGCCCAAGGTCTACTCGTCGCTGCGTGAGGCCTACGGCCACATGGCCACTTTCGCCGGCACGCTTGCCGGTGCAACCGTGACCAAGTTCCCGCAGGCGTTCAGCGGGACAGCGGACGCCAAGGCCGCCACCCTGCGGGCCGGGCTGACTTCCCTCCTGCGTGAGCACGTCCTGCTTGCCGCCAGCGCAACCGGTGCCGCCCTGGGCGGTCGTATGCCGCAGTTCGAGGCGGCCGCTGCTTCCCTGAACGGCCCGACGAACAGCAACACCGCTGACATCGTCGCCGCCATCACCTCCGTCTACGGTGCCGACGTCGGCAAGGCCTTCGACGGCCTGTGGCGCAGCAACGGCCACATCCCCGCCGTGGTCGCCTACACCCAGGCCCTGGCCGCCAACGACAAGGCTGCGGCCGACAAGGCCGTCGCCGACCTCCTGGCCTACGCCACGACCTTCGGGACGACCCTGAACTCGGTCAACTCGAACCTCCCCGCCGCCGCCGTCGCCGACGCCATCAAGATGCACGTCACGACGCTGAAGTCGGTCATCGACGCTCAGAAGGCCGGCGACGCCACGGCAACGGCAACGGCGCTGCGCGCCGCTGTCAGCCACATGTCCGACACCGCAGCCGTCCTCGCCGACGCCACGGTCAAGAAGTTCCCGGAGAAGTTCTAGCCGGGACGTTTCAACCCCCTCCGGCACGTGCGAGCGTGCCGGAGGGGGTCTTTTTTTTCGATCCGTACAGTGCCGACCACACGGCAGAGAGGTCCACGATGACCCGCACGACCATCCTTCGACCGATGCTCCTCGCCGCCGCGGTGTTCAGCGCCGCGGGGGGCTACATCCACCTACGCGAGTGGCTCGACACCTACCGCGGACTCCCGGCCTCGGTGCCCGGCGGCTGGGTCGTACGGATCGGCTTCGTCGTCAACGCTGGCGCCTCGTTCGTCCTGGCCGCGGCCCTTCTCCTCGTCGCAGTCAAGTTCTCCCGGTTGCTCATCCCCACCCTCCTTGCCTCCATCGGCTTCCAGGCCGGTTCGCTGGGGGTACTGATCGCCAGCCGCACCAGCTCCGTCTTCGGTTGGAGCGAACCCGTCTGGACGCTCGGGGCCAACCAGATCCGTGCCGTCGAGATCGGGGCGCTGCTGGCCCTAGCGGTGACGGGCGCTCTGGCCACCGCCACCCGCCGGTCGGTGCTCGCTCCCTCCTGAGGTATCCTGCCAGGAAGGGCACAGGAGGCCCATCATGGCGATGCCCCTGCACGAACTACTGAAACGGCGGTTCGGCGTGGACGAGGAAGCCTTCCGCCGCGCTGGAAGAGTTCTCCGATCTGGCCGGTCCCCGTCACGGTGACCGACCTCCGCCCGGCCGAGTACTTCAGTGAGGGACAGGTGTCGGCTCCGTCGTCTCCGAGGTGTCCCGGGCGCTGCATCCCGTTGCGGTGGACCGCTGGTTCACCACACCGAATGCCGACCTCGTCCTTGCCGGCGAGCCCATCTCGCCGGTCGCCTGGCTGTCGTCGGGTGGGTCTCCGGATGCCATATGGCTGCTCGGGAGCGAAGGGCAGGATGCCGTACGAAGCCACCTGGTGAAGATTCCGACAAACGTGGACATATGGGAAGACCCTCCGCTCCTGGCTCCCGACGCCGACCTCTGGAAGCTCTGGAGCCTGCTCGGCACGGCGAGCTGGCCGGCGCCGAGGCCGGGCAACGGCATGGGGCCGACGATCACGTCGAAGCTCCTGGCGGCGAAACGACCGAGGCTGGTCCCCGTGACGGACACGGTGATCCTGCGGGTGTTGCCAAGCGCCGGCCACTGGGCGGACTTCGCTAGCGCCCTCAGTGATGTCGGCGTCCGATTGACCATCGAGCGGTGCCCGCCGAAAAGCTCTCGGTTTCCCTTCGAGGCCGGCTTGGCCGCCACGGTTCGGGCCGCAGCGTCTGACGAGGGGGGTGAGCGTCTCGACGTGGTTGGCAGGCGCGGCCGAGGACGAGGCGCGCCAGCGGCACCTCCGCGAGGCTCTGGACGCATTCGCGGCCGAGCACGGCGCCCTCACCGAAGCGGAGATCGACCAGTTGATCGGCGCGGCCCGGGCCGGTTCGGGAGTTGCGGGGTGGGATGCAGCGTGAGCCTTGTCCTCGACGCAGGGGCACTCATCGCCTACGAGAGACGGGACCGTGGTCGATGTCGCCCACGACGGTGACGAGATCCTCACAAGCGACCCGGTCGACATCGGGGTGTTGGCGACCGCCGCCGGCAAGAGGCTCCTTGTCACCGGTGTTTCCTGAGCCGAGGTGATCTGACCTCGGCGCGGCCGGCCTGGCCGCAAGCGAGTTCCACGATGTCGTCGCACAACGAGGTCATCTGCTCGGGATCATGGGAGACCAGCAGGATGGTGCGGGTGCCGCGGAGCCTGGCGAGGGCCAGCTCGACGGTGGCCCGCGCCGACTGGTCGAGCGAGCTGGTGGGCTCGTCGAGAAGGAGCACGGCCGGGTCGAGGGCCAGGGCACGGGCCAGGCACAGCCGCTGGCGCTGGCCGGCCGACAAAACGTCGGCGGGGGCGTCGAGCCGGTCGGCCACTTCGTCCCACAGGCCCGCCTCGCGTAGCGCGGCGGTGGCTCGGGACACCAGCGTGGCCCGGCGGCCGCGCACGACGTGGCGCAGGCCGAACATGGCGTTGTCGAGGATGCTGCCGGGGAACACCACGGGTGTCTGGCCGACCAGCACGACCCGTGATCGCAGGCGGGCCAGGACGGCAGCACTCGGTTGGTCGCGAACCACCTCCTGACCCAGGACGCCGGCGGTTCCCGACGTGGTGAGTGCGGGGGGCAGCAGCCCCACCAGGGCTCGCAGGAGGGTGGACTTGCCACTGCCCGACGGCCCCCAGAGGCCCAGGCTGGCGCCGGCAGCCAACTCGAAGTCGACCGGCCCGGCCAACCGCTGGGGGCCGGCGTGCACCGTAAGCCCGCGGGCGCGGATGGCGGTCATGATCGCCTCGCCGCCCGGTTGCGCACCACGTCGGCGCCGGCCAGCAGGGCGCCGGCCAGCAGGAGCAGCACCAGCGCCGATCCCCATGCGGCCTGCACTGCCGCCGGCTCCGCCGCGTCCTGGGCCAGGGCAAAGATGTGGGTGGGCAGCGCCACGACCGGCGCCCGCACGATCCCGTGGGGGAACCCGCCCGCCCCCGAGAACACGGTGGCGGTGAACAGCAGCGGTGCCGTCTCGCCGGCGGCCCGGGCCAGGCCGAGCAGGGTGCCGGTGACCAGGCCGGACCGGGCATGGGGAACCAGCACCGAGCCGACGAGCTGGGTGCGGGTGAGGCCCAGGGCGAGCGCAGCCTCACTCCGCGACGGTGGAAGGTCGTCGAGGCGGGCAGCAGTGGTCACCGCGGCGACCGGTACGACGATCACGGCCAGCGCGATCGCCCCGGCCAGCCAGCTCTTGCCCCAACCCAGCCCCACGGAGACCAGGTCGTAGGCCACGAGGCCGAGCAGCACCGACGGGACCCCGCCCAAGGTCACGGTGGCCATCCGTAGGGCGGTGGCCGTGCGCGGCCCGGAGAACACGGCCAGCAACAGCCCCAGCCCGGCGCTGACGGGCACGGCGATCACGCCGGCGGCGCCTACCACCACCAAGGTCCCCACGATGTGGTCGCGGACGCCGCCACCGGAGGCCCCGCGTCCGACCCCGAGCCAGAACGATGGGGCCAATCCCCGGTAGCCCCGGCTGACCACCAGGCCGATCACGGCCGCCACCAGTACCAGGGGAACGGCCAGCGACAGGCGCCGGGCCACGGTCACCAGCTGATCGCGGCGGTCCCGGTTGGCGCCCGCGAGGGCATGGGAGGAGCGACGGGCCCGGATCGGGGAGGCGCCCCGCCGGCGCTGGCCGGCGAGCACCGAGGCGGCCACGACGGCGAGCAGGAGGAGAGCGAGCGCATAGAGGGCAGCCCGGTGAGGACCAGTCGCGCCGGCCAGCACCGGTTCAGGGCCGCCCAGCTTGGTGGTGAGGGACTGCCCGGGGCGAACGAGGGCGCTGAGCGCGCCACTGGGCGACGGGAGCCGCCCGTCGGCCCGCCCGATCACCAGGAACACGGCGATCGTCTCGCCGAGGGCCCGAGCCAGGCTCAGCAGGACCGCGGCCCGCATCCCGCGACGGGCATATGGGACGACCGCTGATCGAATCACCTCGGAGCGGGTCAGCCCAAGGGCGGCGGCTGCCTCACGAGGGGCCGCGGGCACGCCGGCCAGCGCGTCGACGCTCACCGCCACCAGCGTGGGCAGCACCATCACGGCCAGGACCAGGCCGGCGGCCAGAAGGCTGTCGCCGCCGGGGACGCCAAAGACGGCGCTGACGGCCGGCCGCACCACGGCCACGCCGATCAGGCCGTAGACGATCGAAGGCACCGCGGCGAGCAGTTCCACTCCGGCGCGCAGCAGGCGGGCCGGCCGCGACGCGGTCAGTTCCGTGATGGTGATGGCCGCCGACCACCCGATGGGGGTGGCCACGGCCAAGGCCACCGCGCAGACAGCCGCCGTCCCCCAGATCATCGCCGCAGCACCGAAGACGCCCCGTGAGGGATCCCATACCCGGCCGCTGAGCAGTTGGCCCCAGTGCACGGGTGCACCCAGGACGCCACTGACCAGCGACGCCACCACTGCCCCCAACGCCAGCGCAGTAGCCACCGCGCCGACACCTGCCAACCCGGCCGGCCACGGGAGCGTGCGGGGCCGACGAATGCCCGATGAGACCGCAGCCATGGCCGCCGTTCAGCTGGCGATCTGGGCGAGCGTCAGGTACCCGTGCTTGGTCACCAGCTTCTGGCCTTCAGGACCCAGGAGATAGTCGATGAACGCCTTCTCGGCCCCAGTCGGATCACCGTTGGTCACCAGGTACAGAGGGCGCGAGAGCGGGTAGGTGTGGTTGGCGATCGTGGCTGGGGTGGGGGTGATGCCATCCACCGCCAGCACGGCCAGCTTGTCGCGGCCGGTGGCGAACGCCACCGACAGGGGGCCGACCGAACCGGGCGTCGACTCCAACTTGGTGCGGGTTTCCTCGTTCCCGCCGACGATGGCGAACCGGTCCGACGCGGGCGGCGCCGGCGCCTTTTCACTCCCGTAGAGGTAGCGGTCGAGCACCTCCCTCGTGCCGCGACCCGGCTCCTTGTCGTACACGAAGATGGCCAGGTCCCCCCCGCCGAGGGCCTTCCAGTTGGTCACCCTGGCCTCGAAGATGTCGCGGGCCTGGGCCCGGGTGACGTTGCGCAGGCCGGCGTCGACGATCTCACGGCGCACGATAAGGCCGACCGCGTCCTCACCGATATGAGTGGACACGTAGTTGACGTTGGGGTGGGCCCTGCGGTCGTCGTCGGACACCGGCTTGGAGCTCATGGCGATGTCGATCTGGCCATCGCCCAGCTGGGTCAGACCCCCGGCCGAGCCGCCCTGGGTGTCGACGGTGACGGCGAGGGACTTGGTGCGCAGCACCGCGGCGGCATCGGCGGCGACGGGGTTGACTGTCGTGGATCCGCTCACCCGCAGGGTGGTGGCTCCCCCGCTCCCTCCCGAGGACCCGCCGCGGCCCGCACAACCGAACAGCGCCACCAAGGCGACGACGGCGATCGAGACTCGTTTGGGTACCAACGCCTCAGCAGCAGCCGGATGTGGGGTCGCAACCGGCCTGCATCCCCGCCACGTCACGGCGGGCGCTCACAGCCCACCCACCCACGACGGGCGCGGTTCCTGGTGGCCCACAGTCGAAGAGCGGGGCGGAGCCCGGATTGACGGGTTCCGCCGGCTCCAGGAGCTCGAAGCTGCCAGCATAGGGTGCCCGGGCGTAGATCTCGAAGCTCTTGGCACAGACCGCGGCGGGCACACCACGCACGAAGACGTGTTCGTCGTCGTCGACCACCGTGCTCCATGGACCCTTGTAGATCACGGCCTGGCCGTGGTCGCGGCATTCGCCCTGCTTGCCCTTGTACGCCACCACCGTCACCGAGCGGAACTCGATGCCTTCCACCACCTGCCAGGGCGGGCCGTCGCGCTTTTCCAGGGTGATGCCGTAGAAGCCGGCGTCGGCAAACGCTCCCAGGAACGCCTCCTCCTGGTAGGCGCCGGAGATGCACCCGCTCCACAGCGTGGGGTCGGCACGGAGGTGTTCAGGAACGGCGCGGTCACTGACGATGTCGGAGATCACGGCCCGGCCACCGCGGCGCAGCACCCGGAACATCTCGGCGAACAACGCCTTCTTGTGCTCGGTGGCCACCAGGTTGAGCACGCAGTTCGACACCACCACGTCGATCGAACCGTCGGCCACCAACGGGGCATTGGCGCGCTGGCGGGCCACCTCGGCCTCCATGGCCGAGAGCGACGCCACGTCGGTCACCGGGTTGGCCGCCAGCCAGCCTTCGAGAGCGCCCAGGTCGAGGGCCAAATCCTGGATGCGGCCCTTCCGGAACTCCACGTTGGCGTACCCGATGGCTTCGGCCACTTCGGGGGCGGCGGAGCCAGCGAGGGCGAGCATCTCGTCGTTGACATCGACACCGATGACCCGGCCCTGCGCCCCGACCACCTGGGCGGCGATGAAACAGATCTTTCCACCACCCGAGCCCAGATCGAGCACGGTTTCGCCCGGACCGACGTGACGGGAGGGGTCGCCGCAGCCGTAATCGCGATCGAGAACCTCGGCGGGGATGGCGGCCAGGAACCGAGGGTCGTAGTCCACCGGGCAGCACAGCGCAGCCTCTACGGCCTGGGCTCCTGCGCTGTAGCGCTCGGCGACGGCCTCAGCCACGTCGGTTGCGGTCTGGATCGTCGTCACGCCATGTCCCCTCAAGGATCGTCCGACGGCGAACATAGCGCGTAGGGGCATCGGGCCATCAATTTCTCCTGATGCGAGAAGGGCCGCTGCGACGGTCGTCGACCGCCCTTCGGTTCTGAAAGCTGAGGACGAACTGGTCAGCAGTATTGGGACGTTTTCGCTACTAGCTAGCAGTGGGACGATTTGGTTACTAGAGACTTCATTCCGGGCTAGCTCTCGGTGGTCAAGCGGGAGGTCGACCGCGACGGGCGACCAGGCCGGTTCCTCCTGGCCGGGTCGGTGAGCGGACGGCTTCTCCCCCTCGGGAGCGAGACACTCACCGGCCGAGCCCACCGTCTCGTGCTGCCACCCCTATCTGCCGGCGAGGTGCTGGGCGCGACAGCGCCGTTCCTGCCGCAGTTGCTGGCCACGGGGGCGCCTCTACGGGTTGAGAGTGACCTCACCCGTCGCGACTACTTCGACCTCGTGACCATGGGAGGCTACCCGGCCGCGCTGGCCCGCCCGACCGACCAGGCCCGCCGGCGCTGGCACGCCAGCTACCTGGCCACCGTGGCCGATCGTGATCTTGGGACGCTCGTCGAGGTACGTCACCCCGGAGCCCTAGCCAGGCTCTACCGCTTCGTCGCCGAACAGACATCGTCGCCGAACAGACATCGTCGGTGATGACCGGCGCCGCCGTCGCGCGACAGTTGGGACTGAACCCCGCTACGGCTCGGTCGTCCTCGACCTGCTCACGCGGGTCTTCCTCATCGGCGAGCTACCGGGCTGGACGGTGGGAGTGTCGGCGAAGATCGGCCGGCGGTCCAAGGTCCATGTCACCGACACGGGTCTGGGCGCGGCCGCAGTCCAGCTCGACGCCGGCCGCTTGGCCGCGCTGTCCACCATCACCGCCCGCGGCGGTGGGGGGTTCGTTCTTGGAGAGCTTCGTAGTCAACGAACTGCTGAAGCAGGCGGCAGTGATCGACGAGCCGCTCGTCCTCGCCCACTTTCGGGACCGCTCGGGCGTAGAGGTGGACGTTCTCGTCGAGCGCGGTGACGGCTCGGTTTTCGGGTTCGAGGTGAAATCGGCGACCAGCGCCGGGCCCCGTGACGCTGCTGGGCTCCGCTTCCTTCGGGACCGTCTCGGCGATCGGTTCAAGGCTGGCATCGTGCTGCATACCGGCCCGCTGACCGCCAGCCTTGGGGACCGCCTGTGGGCACTACCGCTAGCGGGACTCTGGATGGGCGCCACGCTCCCATCGCCGGGCTGACCTCGGTCAGCCCGACCGGGCGACCTGCCCACGGCCACGGCCGCCCACGCGGACGCCTCCGCTCGGCTCAGCCCCCGCCGGCCACTCCGAACGTCGCCACCGCCACGATGCTCTCCTCCAGCGACGGCCCGCCGTGGCCGTAGCGACCACCCGGCCCGCGGCCCCACGACCGGCTCTCCCGGAAGCCGTGGTCGGCCAGCACCACCAGCGGGACACCGGCCGGTAAGGCACCCAGGGTGGGGACGACCCGGCGCTCCAGGCCAGCCACTGCCTCGTCGAGCAGGCTGGCCACGTCGGCCGACGACCGGTGCAGTGCCTCGTCGACACCTGTGGCCACGGCCACGGTGATGCGGGGGCCGCCGGCATGGCCGGCCCACAAGTCCCGAAGCGCCGCCGCCGACCCGTCACGGTCGACGCCGACGAGCGAGGTGGCCTCGAAGCCGAGGTGGGCGAAGGGCGGCCCGAGGTCGGCCGGTTGGTCCGGCCCGGAGCCGGCGGCCACGGGTCGGCCCAGGTAGAGCGACGCCATGGCCTCTCGCGTCCGCGTCGGCGCCGGCACCACCGCCCACGCTTCGCGCAGCGGCCGTCCGGGCAGCGCGGCGGCGAGCAACGGACGGAGCCGGTGCCACACGTCGACCCGCATGGCGTCGACCACCAACACAGCTACCCGGTCGTGGCGGCCGAGCAGGGGCGCCACCACCGCAGCCCCGACCTCCCAGATGCGCAGGCACCCACCGAAGCCGGCGCCGGCGTGGACGGCAAAGGCAGCGTCGGCCGCGCTCAAGGTGCGAGCCGCAGAGAGCCGCACTGCGTCGAGGGCGTCGGGCGACAGGAGCGACGGCCCGACGGCGGCCAGGTCGGCCCGGCTGAGCAGAGCCGGGACCGGGGCGACCGACGACGGGTAGATCTCCTCGACCAGGTCGCGGCACGACGCCGCCGGCAAGCCGCGCTCCGCTGCGGAGAGGTGACGGGCGGCGGCGAGCACGAAGCCGAGCGGCGCCAGCTCGGGCTCCCCCACCAAGGCGTGGGCGGCCGCCACCGTGGCCAGGTCGAGGTCGGCCAGGCGCTCGGCCAGTTGCCAGTCGCCGGCCACCCGGCGAGCCAGGTCGTCGGCGGCCAAACGCAGCGGGTGACGCAGGAGCGTCTCGCCGGCCAGCACGTCGGCAACCGCCGGCGCCGGCCGATCGGCCAGCCGGAGGGCGGCACCCACCTGATCGCCCAGCAGGCTGGCCGGCCCGATCCGGGCATCGAGCTCGACCAGCTCGGCCCGGGAGCCGAGGTCGGCGGTGGCCGCCTCGGCCGCGGCGGCGAGAAGCTCGGCCTGGGCGACGAGGACCGCCGGCAACCAGCCCGGCGGCTCGGACTCGCCGGCGTGCGCGGCCCACCACGCGGCCAGCCAGAAGCACTCCCCCGATCGCTCCGCGGGAAGCAGCGCGGCCAGCCGGGGGAACCGGCGGGCCACGAACTCGGCGGTGGCGCCCTTCGGCCCTGCGCCCTGCGCCGATGCTGGCGCCACCGGTCCCCCCTCGCCCGTGACAACCGCCTCACTGTCGAAGACCTCGACGAAGCTCCCCGCCGACAGCTCGCCGTCGGGGTCGACCCAGGTGGCCAGGAGGTCGAGCAGCCGGCGCTTCGGGAACCGCCGGCCACCCAAGTCCTCGCGCAGACCGGCCAGGTCACGGCGCACGACGAGCTGGCCGCCAGTCAGGATGTCGCCGGCCACCGCCCCGAGCGGGCCGGCGAGGAGGTGTGCAACCGCGAGCGGGTCGGCCTTGGTCGGCTCGGCGGTGATAGCCAGGAAGGCGCGGAGGTCGTCGCCCACCTCTTGGCGACCGAGGTCGGCGAGATGGTCGACGGCCTGTTCCAACCGAGCGCGTTGCTCGGGCCGGTGGAGCTCGGCCAGGTGTTCCCGCACGCCGCGGTCAGCCATGGCCTCGACCGCGGCGGCGTCGAACGGGGGCGGCATCTGGCCAAGGGCGAAGCCGCAACTACAGCGGGGCTTCCACGACAGCTCCAGGTCGAGGCGCCGGTCGCAACGGGCGGGAGCCGCGGCGGCCAGGACACGGTCGACCTTGACCCGGTCGTCACGGACGGCGAGCGCCCCGATCCGGCCCAGCGCGGCGAGGGCGGTGTAGGCCGGCGTCGAGCGGACGGCCGCCACCTGGGCCGCCACCGACCCACCGTAGAAGCGGTCGTGTTCCTCCTTGTACGTGGCCACGTAGGTCCGCCGGAACTCCCGCTCCATCTCCAGGAGCTCCCGCACCCGGTCCTCGGCGGCCAGGCCGAGGACGTCGCGGACCAGCGTGCGGGCCTCGTCGCGCAGCACGACCAACCGGCCCCCGGCGGGCAGCTCCAACTGGGGGTGGGTCAGGTACGACGCGGCCTGCTCGACCTTGGCCGCCTCCTCCCGGAAGTACCGGCCGACGGCAGCCATCCGGCGGGCCGCGGCGAGCACGGCGTCGCCGGAGGCGTCGCCGACCGCGCCAACCAGCGCCCGCAGCCCGGGTACCGGGGTGAGGTTGATGTCGACCGCCGCCAGCACGGCCTCCACCGGACCGAGGTCGGCCGCGGCGGGTTCTGTCACCACGTCGGCCAGGAGGGCGTTGTCGGCCATGGCGTCAAGTCCGGCCCTGACCTGGGCCACGTCGTCTCGCCGCACGTCGAGCCAGGCCCTGGCCCGCTCCCACGCCGCCCGCTGCAGGGTGGCGTTCCACGGCTCCCACGGGCCCTGGCCCACCACTGGGGCGAGGGCGGCGAATGCCTCCCGGGCCCCCGGCTCAAGCAGCTCGGCCGCGGCCAACCGGTCGGCGGCG
>JANMRJ010000849.1:0-8948 GCA_031370985.1 Acidimicrobiales bacterium | reverse complement strand
CCTCGACGGCAACCAGGTCATGGAGCACCTCGGGATCGGCGCCGGCCGCGAGGTCGGGCAGGCGTGGAAGTTCCTGTACGAGCTGCGGCTCGACGAGGGCCCGCTGGGCGAGAATGAGGCCCGCCGGCGCCTCGACCTGTGGTGGGCGGGGCGATCCGATGGTTGACGGCGGGCCGCGCCGGCGCGGGCTGCGGGCGCTCTGCCTCGTCGGCGTGCCGCTGCTCCTGGTCGCCGGCATCGTCGCCGCCACCCTCAGCAACGACGACGAGCCCAAGGCCGTCGAGGTCGGGCCCGGATCGACGGGCACGACCGTCACCGGCGCCACGGCGCCGACCACCCCGCCCACCAGCACGGCGCCATCCACGCCGACCACCCCGCCCACAAGCACGGCGCCATCCACGCCATCCACGCCGGCCACGCCGTCGCCCAAAAAGGCCACGGCACGCGTCCTGGTCAAGTTCGCCGACGGCACCGATTTGCGCCTCCGGAACGGGAGCCTGGTCAGCCTGTCGGGGAAGGACATGGCCCCGCTGAACCAGGTGCTCCAGCGCTACCCCGGCACCGGGATCGAGCGCTTGTTCCAGCGGCCCGAGGCTGACCTCGCCGCCGAAAAGGCCTCGGTGGAGGCGCTCACCGGCAAGCCCCAGCCCGACCTCAACCTCTGGTACGTCCTGACGCCGGCAGACGCGTCGAAGGTCGACGCTCTCATCGCCGACCTGAAGCGGCTCGGCGTTGTCGACCAAGCCAACCGAGACCCCGGAGCGGCGCCGTTGCCCGCCCCGGCTCCTTGACATTCCCGTCGGCGCCCACCTAGACCGGTTGACGAGGATGCGCCCTCGAGGCGACGCGCGTCCACCCGACCGGGGTCAAGGGGAGGCACAACAGTGATCGGCAACCAGAGGTCCAGCGGGTCGCGACGCGGCCGGATAGCGGCCGCGTTCCGGGCGTTGGCGGTGGCCACCGCATCGGCGGTGCTCTCCACGACGGCCGGCGCCCAGACCGCGCAAATCACGCCGCAGGTCAACCTCCAGGCCCGCACGCCGGCGAACAAGGCATTCTTTGCCGCCCTGCCGGTCGACGCCGCCAACCGGCGGATCATCGTCAAGTTCCGAGAGGGTACCGGTGTCCGCCTGCGGGGCGGCTTGTTCACCACCGAAGTGCGCAATGTTGACCTCGCCGGCGCCAACGCCCTGCTGGCCACCGACCCGGGCATCGCCGTCGAGCGGCTGTTCCAGCGCTCGGAGAGCGACCTGGCGCGCGACGAGGCCCGCATCGAAGCGACATCCGGTCGGGAGCAGGCCGACCTCAATCTCTACTACCTCGTCGTCGCACCTGCCGGCGCCGACGCCGCCGCGCTGATCGCCGCCTTCAACCGGCTCGACGTGGTCGAGGTGGCCCAAAGCGAGCCCCGGGCCGCGGCGCCGCCGGTGACCCCAGACTTCACCGCCCAGCAGGGCTACAAGCTCACCGCCCCCGGCGGGATCGGCGCCAACCTGGTGGCAGCCATGCCCGGCGGCAAGGGCCAGAACGTGATGATCGCCGACATCGAGTACAGCTGGAACGTCGACCATGAAGACCTGGCCAAGGCCCGGCTGCCCGGCGCCCTCCTGGCCAACGGCACTCCGTCGGATCCCTTCAGCGACAACAACCACGGCACCGCTGTCCTCGGCGAGCTGGTCGGCGATGAAAACGCCTTCGGCGTGACCGGCATCCTGAGCGGCGCCACCCTGCGGCTAGTGAACGCCAACAACACCGGCGGCTACGCCCTGGCCAACGCCATCAACGTCGCTTCCGCGGCGCTAACCGCCGGCGACGTGATCCTGATCGAACAGCAGACCGCCGGCCCCAACGGCGGGTGCGACGTCATGAGCCAGGTCGGCTGCGCGCCGGTCGAGTGGGTGCAGGCCTTCTACGACGCCATCGTCACGGCCACCAGCGCCGGCATCATCGTCATCGAGCCGGCCGGCAACGGGTCACAGGATCTCGACAGTGCGCCGTACGCGCCCATGCGCCCCCCCGCCCGTGCGGACTCGGGCGCCATCATGGTGGGCGCCGGCGCCGCCCCCGGCTGCACCAGTCCCGCCCGAGGCCGGCTCGGCTTCTCCAACTTCGGCGCCCGCCTCGATGTCCAGGGCTGGGGTCAGTGCGTGACCACCACGGGCTACGGCTTCCTCCAGGGAGGCGCCGACCCCAACGTCGCCTACACCGACCGCTTCGGCGGCACGTCGAGCGCGTCGCCGATCGTCGCCGGCGCGGCCGGCGTCGTCTCCAGCATCGCCCAGCAGCGGGGTGTCACCCTCACCCCTGCTCAGGTGCGGACGATCCTGCGCACCACCGGCACGCCCCAGGAGTTCGGCACGGCTGGCCAGATCGGTCCCCTCCCCAACCTCGTCCAAGCCATCGGCTCGTTCAGCTGCACCACGCCGCCGCCGGCGACGATCACCGCGGTGGCCGGCGTGATCACGGTCGGCACCCCGGGTGACGATGTCATCATGGGTACGGCCGGGGCTGACCGGATCTTCGGCATGGGCGGCAACGACCTCATCCTCGGTGGGGGCGGCGACGACCAGCTCGCCGGCGGCGACGGCAACGACCTGCTCTGCGGTGGCGCCGGCAACGACCGCCTGTCCGGCGACAACGGCAACGACACCTTGTTCGGTGACGCCGACGACGACGACCTGGCCGGAGGGGCGGGCGACGACGGCCTGTTCGGAGGGGCGGGCGTCGACCGCCTCGACGGTGGCGTCGGCGCTGACCAGTGCACCGCCGGCGGACAGGCCGGCGACATCAGCGCCCCCAGCCCCCGCTGCGAGACGATCCTGTGAACCGGTGAAGCGTCAGAACAGTCGGTGCGGCTCCATACCGGTGAGCACAAAATAGGCCGCACAGCCGAGCGCATAGCGGTCCGAAGCGGGGCTGTACTCGCCCGTCGCCAGCGACTCAGGGGCGATGTAGCCCGGTGTGCCGGTGACCCACGACTGGACAGAAGCGCCCTCTAAGCCGCGGGTCATGCCAAAATCGACGAGTACCGCGCCGGTTGGCGCCACGAGGATGTTGGCCGGCTTGATGTGGCGGTGCACGACCGGCACGCCGCCTGTCATCTGGCCCTCACCAGAGGTTGCGGCCGGCAGGGGGCGCCTCGCCACCCGGGTGGGGGAGCACCCCCAGGAAACCGTCCCGAACGCGGACCATGCCGGGGATGCGCGGAGAACGGAGAAGCTCCAACTGGTCGCTCATGTCAGTGCTCGCCGTTTTGGTACGTACCGCCCACTGGGCCATGAGACCACGTCCTCGCCCGGATTGTCACTGCCGACCGCTCATCACGTCCGCGGACGCTCGTCGGTAGAGTCGCCCCTCATGCCGCCGCCCACTGACGATCAGGTCGCCGCCCGCCACGCCTGGGTACTCGATGCGCTCGACCGGCGCATGGCGATTGTCGATGGGCTCGTCGCTGGTAGCCCCGGGCCCCTTGACTGGTTGGGCATCCGGCGACTGAACCGCACCTTCATCGGCTACGCCGAGTCGTCCACCCGGGCCCGCCAGATCGACGCCCTGGCGCCGGCCTTCGACAACCACATCGCCAAGCTGAATGCGGTGGACGCGCAGGCCACCGCCGAGCTGGCCGGCGCCGACGCCGACGCGATGGCCGAGGCCCGCAGCCGGCTCGGGCTGCGGCTGGCCCTGATCGGCAAAGGGGGTGCCGGCAAGACAGTGATCTCCTCCACGCTCTCGCGCACCCTGGCCCGGCGGGGCCGGAAGGTCTTCGCCTGCGACCTCGACACCTGCCCCGGGCTGGCGTACGGCTTGGGAATCGAGGTGACCGACGCCGGCCTGCCCGACGAGGCCCTGGAAGCACAGCCGGCGGCCCCGTACGGCTGGCAGCTCGCCGCCGGCATCACGCCCGACAAGGCGGTCGAGCGCTTCGGGGCCATCGCCGCCGACGGCATCCGGTTCCTCGGCCTGGGCAAGATCGGCGCGGTCGACAAGGAAACGGCCCGCCGGTCGGTGGCCGCGGTCCGCCAGATTCTCCAGGGCTTCGCCGCCCCCGACTGCGACGTGGTCGCCGATCTCGAGGCGGGCCCGACCACCCCGTTCGAGGGCTACCACGAGTTCGCCGAGGACGTGGTGGTCGTCGTCGGCCCGGCGTGGCGCTCGGCCATGACCGCCCGCCGGCTGCTGCCCATGGTCGGCGAGCGCCGCATGACGGTCGTGGCCAACCGCTTCCGAGACGAACTCGACCACCCCGGGCTCCTTCCGGCCATCCGCATCCCGAACGACCCCGCCCTCACCCAGGCCGAACGTGAGGGCCGGTCGCCGTTCGAGGCGTGCCCCGACTCGCCGGTGGTGGGGGCCGTGGCCGAACTGGCCGACCTCCTACTGGCGCAGTCCGCCGCGGGCTGATGCCCCGCTACCGCCTCCCGATCCCGAAGAACTCCGTGATCGCGGCGGTGGCGTCCAATGCGCCGTTCGGCGGCCCGTAGACCGGCAGGAACCAGTTGTGCCCGCCACCCTCGACAGTGACAAGCCGCACGCCCGCCCCGCCGGCGCACCCGACCCACGCCCTGGTTGTGACGGCGCCGAGGACCTCGGTCACGCGTTGGTCCGGGCATCCGTCGAGCGACGCCCAACGCTCGATGACAGCGTTCGCCGGCGGCGCGGGTTTCGTGGCCCCCCCGAGGATCCGGCCGCCCTCGTAGGGGACGATCCCATCCGCGGTCCCGTGGATGGCGATCACCGACACGGGCCGCGATGGATGGCAGTCATCGAGGAGCATCGACGCCGCGATCGCTCCGATCCCGGCCAGTCGGTCGTCCATGTCGCACGCCAGGCGGTAGGCCATGATCCCGCCGGCGGACACGCCGACCGCATAGATGCGCTTCGGATCGATCCGGCGGATCGTCGTGATCTCGGTGATGACCTCGTCCAGGAACCGAACGTCAGTGGCGGCATCACCCCGGCCGCTCGTGCAGCAGAACCCACCGTTCCAGAGGAGCCCGATCGCCTCGGGGTAGGCGACGATGAAACCGCCGGCTGAGGCCGCCTTGTCCAGCTCACTGGCATCGACCAAGCTCTCGGCCGAGTTGCCACTGCCATGGAGCGCAAGGACGAGCGGTACCGGCCCGCCGGCCTCGACATCGGGCGGGGTGTAGAGGCGATAGGTCCGGTCCACCCCTGCCACCCGTAACTGGCGGTGGGCGACGGCGGGCTGCGGATCACCGTCTGCGGTCGGGTCTGCGCCACCACCGCACCCGGCGATGGTCACCAGCGCCAAGAGGACGAGCGCGTGTCGCGTACCGGGCCTTCGCCCAACGCCGTTCACACCCCCGTTCTACTCGACGTCGGCGACACACTTGACACCACCGTTACGCGAAACTGCCGCATGCGGTTCCGAGCGGTCGTCTTCGACCTCTTCATCACGCTGAGGACTGGGAGGGCGGAGCGGTGCCGTGCCGACGCATGATCCGAGGGCAAGTCTTCGTCGTCGTCTCGGGCGTGCCCAGTGTTGGAAAGCCCTCCTCCAGCCCGCTGGGCGTCGGTCCTCTGGTCACCGTCGACACCACCCAACCCGTCGACATCGCCAAGGTCGCCGCCACAGTGCGGTCCCAACCGGGCTGGCCGTGCACCCGAACAAGGGGGACATCTTCAAGCTGGCCAAGGAGTTCACCGCCACCTCGCTGAGCGAGGTCGAGACGCTCCTGAAGCAACCAGACCACGACGCGCGAGTAGGCGCCGTCTCGATCATGGACTTCCAAGCCCGGGGACGGTCGACTAGTCCTGAACCAAGCGCAGGGCCGGTGAGTTGGGTGCACCTGGACCGGCGACGAGCACGGGCGTGAGAATCGGCTCGGCCGTCGCCGGAATCGCAGGCGTACTCCGTCCCCGGCATGGCGCTCTACCTCGCGTATACTGCTTCGTATGACAAGGCCCGTGCCCACCCGGTTCAGCGACGACGAGATCGAGCTGCTCGATGGGCTCGTCGCCGCGGGCGTCGGCGACAGCCGGTCAGCCGTCGTGCGCCGAGCAGTCGCGCATCTCAGCGATGCCGTCCAGCGCGCCCGCACGGGCGCAGCCATCGCCGACTCCTACCGCTCCACGCCACAGTCGGCTGACGACGACGAGCTGGCCATGGCGAACGCGACCGCCCTCACCGAGGCCGAGCCCTGGTAGCCCCAAAGCTGGTAGCTCAGGGCGAGCTGTGGCTCATGGAGACGCCGAACGACAAGCGCCGGCCCGTGCTCGTCGTCTCCCGGAACGAGGCGATCCCGGTACTGAACAATGTTGTCGTGGCGCCGGTTACGAGCACAATCCGGAGCATTCCGACCTGCATCCCTGTCGGACCCAACGAAGGGATCGACCACGGCAGCGTGGCGAGCTTCGACAACCTGGCGGCCGTCCCGAAGGCCGTCCTCACGACCCGGCTCGGAACACTTGGCCTCTCCGGTCGACGCCTCATGGGCGAGGCACTACGCGCCCTCGCCGACTGTTGAGCGTCAGGTGCGAGTCGCACACTGGAGCGACACCACGCTTCGGATGAGGTGAAGGTTGTCCACGCCGGCCAGGTCATCGAGCGCCGGCAACGCCAGCCCAAGGGTCCCGACCGCGTCGAGCAACGCTATGTGAACGGCCCAGTGACGCCGGGCGCCTCGCGTAGGAGCGGGAGCAGGCTCTCGACCTCCGCTACCGCTCCGAGATCGACCAAGCCGGCGATAGCCCGAGTCACGACCTCCTCCCGTTGGTGGGTGTTTGCCAGCTCGGCAAGGCGGGCCCTGGCCTCGACCGGAGCGGCGTGAACGATGTATGTCTCGAGGGCCTCGAGCGCGGTCCTCCCGTGCGCCCTGGTCATGCGAGCCCACACCGGCCCGGCCAGCGCCGGGTCTCGGGGTACCAGGCCGAGGTGATAGAGCGCTGACTTCCGAACCGAGAGGCTGGGGTCGTCGGCCAGGACGAGCAGATTGTGGCTTCGTGACCACGTCGCCAACGCCGGGCCGGCGATCTGGCGAACCACCGGGTCGGGGTGGGCGGTCAAGGCCTTGGCCAGCTGGTCCTGCTCGTGTGCCTCGTAGCCAGTCCACTCCACGTTCCGGAGGATCGCCGTCGTCGTCGCCCATTGGCCGTCGGGGTCCGCGACCAGTTCGAGCAGTTCCCTCGCCGACAGGGTGGTGCGGGGCGGTCGAGCGGGCGCCGAATCGCTCCCGTCTCCCTGCCGGACGTCGATGTCCTCCGGCCAGGCAATGAGGTCCCGCACCGGCGCCATCCACTCCCTGAGCAGTTCCGCCACCGCGGGGTCGCCCTCCGTCGCCAAGCATTCGAAGGAACCCTGAAGGAACTCAAAGCTCGCGGCCGCAGTGGCCCGCACCCGCTCATCGGTGGCGTCGAGCATCCCGGCCACGGCACGCAGGACCCGACGGGAGGGGTAGTACTGGAGCGTGTCGATCGCGGCGACCACCACATCGACCCGGCGACCGTCACCGGCCACCGCGGCCACGATATCGGCCTCCGAACGCTCCATCAACCGCAGCGCATGCGCCATCAGCACCGGGTCGTCGCTCCCCCACCACGCTCGCCGGCGTTCCGTTGTGGTCGTTTCGTCGAAGCCGCTCAGCACCTCGGATGTCGCGTGCCGAATCGTCTCGGCCACGTTGGTCGTCCTCCACCAGCGCGGTCAGCGGGCCGATGGAGCGGTAGTCCTCCAAGGAGGCCAGCGTGCTGAGCGCGGCGTCCCGGTCGGGTTCCGGCGTCGTGGGAGAACGAACGTGGTCGACGAGCGCGAACGTCCAACTCCGGTCCTCGATCCCACGGATTCCGTTCGTGGTCGCCGGGGCCGGTCACTGCTTCAGCATGCCGCTGATGCGTACCCTCTCTCCGATGTCGGTCGATCGGAGCCGCAGGGCCAAGGCCGCCCGCAAGCGCAAGCGCCGCATGGACCGGGTCGAGCATGACCTGAGCGACAACCAGTGGGCCGCGCTCAAGGTGGCGTGGGGTCGATGCGCGTACTGCGGCAGGACCGGCACGCCGCTTCAGCGTGACTGCGTGCTGGCGCTCTCCCGCGGCGGGCGCTACACCCTCGACAACATCGTGCCGGCGTGCCGTTCCTGCAATACCAGCAAGTGCAACGACAAAGTCACCAGCTGGCTACGCCGCAAGCGGCTTGACGAGCCGACCTTCCTCCTACGCCGCCTCGAGATCCACGCCGTGCTCGCCCTGCGGTTCCCAGCCGAACCGAAGGCGCCGGGAACAACCGCCTCGTGACGACCCCTTCACTGGATGAGCAGCTTGGCCGTCATTCCGACCTCGGAGTGGACCTGCCTTCGGGGTCTTGATGATGCATTGGATGGCCCAAAGTACAATACGGGTGGTGATCGACGTGTCGGAGTACCAGGTCTCATCCTCCGGACAGATGTCCCTGCCCGCCTCAGCGCGTCACCGATGGCGGCTCGATCAGGGTGGTCCTGTTGATGTCATCGACCTCGGGTTCGGCGTGTTGACGGTGCCTCGAGGACACGGCCGGCGCCTGCTTGGTGATGTTCTCAGCCGCGAGGACCACGCAGCCCTCGTCGAGTCGCTCGCCGAAGATCCCGATCTCGCCACGACGTGACCTCGGCGGTCCTTGATGACCACCTCCTTCGCGACCTCCTATCGGACGACATCGGCGAGGCCCTCGCCGCCGTCCTGGCCGAGCACGAACCCGCCACGACCAACCTGTACTACCTGCGACTGTGCAAGAGCGTGCTGTCGGCTCGCGGTGGACGGCTTACGGGGTCCTGGTCAGTCGACCATCGACGAGCACTTGGCCGAACCCTGCTTGTGCTTCCAGCGGCTGTGACCGTCGTCCCGATGCGGGTTCTCGGATTTCGGATGGCCGAGCGAACCGACGCCCACCGGCTCAACGGCGCAAGGATCGGGACGAGGCCGTTGTCCTGCGCGGCCGTCGCTCGACTCCAGCCCGC
>JANMRJ010000834.1:0-4072 GCA_031370985.1 Acidimicrobiales bacterium | reverse complement strand
CCGGGTGGCCGGGGTCCGGCTCGTCCGGGCGGGCGCCCGCGCCGCCCGCCTGGTGTGCGCCGATGACCCGCTGGCGGCCCGGCTGGGCGACGAGCTTGAGGCGGTCACCTACGGGTTCGAGGCCGGCGCCGGGCTGCGGATCGACGGGTACGAGGCCGGGCGGGGGGCGACATCGTTCACGCTGTCGCGCCACGGTCACGAGCTGGGCCGGGTCAGCGTGCCCCTGCCGGGGCGCCACAACGCACGGAACGCCACCGCCGCCATCGGCGCGGCACTGGTGGCCGGGGCATCCTTCGAGGACGCGGCGGCCGGGGTGGCGGGTTTCGCCGGCGTGGGCCGGCGGTCGGAGGTGCGCGGCGAGCGGGCCGGCGTGACCTTCGTCGATGACTACGCCCACCTCCCCGGCGAGGTGGCGCCGGCGCTGGCCGCGGCCCGCGAGGGCGGCTGGGGCCGGGTCGTCTGCGTCTTCCAACCTCACCGCTACAGCCGGACCGAAGCCCTGTGGGCCGACTTCGCCGACGCCTTCGCCGACGCCGACATCCTGGTCGTCACCGAGATTTACGCCGCCGGCGAGGCGCCCCGTGCCGGGGTGAGCGGCCGGCTGGTGGCCGACGCGGTACGCGACGCCCACCCCTCGGCCCGAGTCGAGTGGGTGCCCGAGCGGGCCGGGCTGGTCGACTTTCTCCGGGCCGAGTTACGGGCCGGCGACCTGTGCCTGACCCTCGGCGCCGGCGACCTGACCACCCTGCCCGACGAGCTACTGGCATGAGCGGCCCGGCCAGCTGGGTGCGGAACGCGGCGGAAGGCCGCTCCGGCGACATGCACGGGGCGGGGGCCCCGTGAACCTGGACGCGGCGGCAGCCGTCCTTGGCGACCGGGCCCGGCGCAACGTCCCCCTCGGGCCGTTCACCACCTACGGCGTCGGCGGGCCGGCGGCCCTGCTGCTGGAGGACTGCGGGCCCGAGGAGCTGGCCCTTGCCAGCCGGGCAGTTGCCGCCGGCGGGGTGCCGGTGCTCGTCATCGGCCGGGGCTCGAACCTCCTCGTCGCCGACGCCGGCTTCGGGGGCCTGGTCCTGACCCTGGGCGAGTTCTTCACCGCCATCCACGCCGCCGCCGACGACGACGACGACGACGGCAGGCGGGTGCGAGCGGGTGGCGGGCTGTCCTTTCCGGTCCTGGCCCGCCGCACCGCCGCCCTCGGCCTCCGCGGCCTGGAGTGGGCCGTCGGTGTCCCCGGCTCCGTCGGCGGGGCCGTGCGTATGAACGCCGGCGGCCACGGGTCGGATGTGGCGGCCAGCCTCACCAAGGCGTGGATCTGGGACCTGGCTGCCGACCCCGCGGGGGGCGCGGCCGAGGTGGCCGCCGCTGACCTCGATCTCGGCTACCGGCGGTCATCGGTCGGCCCGCTCCAGGTGGTGGTGGCGGCCGAGTTCGCGCTGGCGCCCGGCGACCGGACCGAGGCCGAGGCGGAGATCGCCGCTGTCGTGCGCTGGCGCCGGCAGCACCAGCCCGGGGGTTCGAACGCCGGCTCCGTCTTCGCCAACCCCGAGGGCGACTCGGCCGGGCGGCTTATCGACGCCACCGGCCTCCGGGGCCACCGGAGGGGATCCGCGTTCGTGTCACCCAAGCATGCCAACTTCGTACAGGTGGACGAAGGCGGATCGGCCGACGACGTGCGGGCGCTGATGGACGAGGTGTGGATGACCGTGAAAGACCGCTTCGGCATCGAGTTGCACCTCGAAAACCGGCTGGTCGGGTTCAAACCCTCATCTTTAAGTGGAGGTTCATGATGGATTCCCGCATCCGTCGACGTCGGGTCGAGGTCCGGCGCGAGGAAGGTCGACGCCGCTTCCGGGTCCTCATCGGCGTGACCGTGGTCACGGCCATGGGCTGCGCCGGCTGGGTCGCCAATGGCTCCTCGCTCCTCGACCTCGACCACATGGTTGTCGATGGCGCGGTGCACACCACCGTCGAGGAGGCCCGCTTCGCGTCCGGCCTGCGGCGGGGGGAGATGCTCTCTGGCGTCGACCAGGTCGGGGCGGCGCGCCGGGTCGAATCGCTGCCGTGGGTCCTGCGCGCCACCGTCGCCCGCCAATGGCCGGGGACGGTGCGCATCACCCTCGACGAGCGCCGGCCGGTGGCGGTCACCGACGCCGGCGATGGCCTGTCCGCCCTCGTCGATACCTCGGGTCGGGTCCTGGAGTGGGTGGCGGAGGTCCCGCCCGGCCTGGCGGTGATCGTCGGGCTCCCGCCCGCCGGCCCGGCCGGGTCGATGCTCCCGCCCGAGGGCGTGGGCGCTCTTACCGTTGCCGTGGCCCTGCCCGCCGAGCTGCGGGCCCGGACAGCCGGCGTCGCCCCCTCAGCCGGGGGTCATGGGGAAGTCGACATCCGCCTCAACCCCGAGGGGATGGTTCGGCTCGGCCCGCCTGAGGACCTTGACCACAAGTTCGAGGCCATCCGTACCGTCATGGCCCAGGTCGATCTGCGCAACCTCGCCGTGCTCGATGTGCGCCGGCCTGACAGCCCCGTGTTGACTCGCCGTGAGACCGCCGTTAAAGTTTCGACCCCAAGGGTAGGTTGACATAACTCTCAACCTCAAGTCGACGTAGAGGTGGGTGCGGGCCGTGGTCATGAGTGCATCGAAAGTGGCCGACGGGAGACCGTCAGTCAGAAGTGTCGGCGCAGCCACACCGAAGGCTCGTCCCAGAAACGTCAAACCGTCAGGAGGGCCGATGATCGGCGCACCACAGAACTATCTGGCTGTCATCAAGGTGGTCGGGATCGGGGGCGGCGGCGTGAACGCCGTCAACCGCATGATCGATGCCGGGTTGCGGGGCGTTGAGTTCATCGCCGTCAACACCGATGCGCAGGCCTTGCTTATGAGCGATGCCGACGTGAAGCTCGACATCGGGCGTGAGCTGACCCGGGGCCTCGGCGCCGGCAGCGACCCCGAGGTCGGGATGGCAGCGGCTGAGGCTCACCGCGACGAGATTGAGGAGGTGCTCAAGGGCGCCGACATGGTCTTCATCACCGCGGGCAAGGGCGGTGGCACCGGCACCGGTGGCGCCCCCGTCGTGGCCGAGATCGCCAAGGGCCTCGGCGCCCTCACCGTCGGCGTGGTCACCCGACCGTTCGCCTTCGAGGGCCGGCGCCGCTCGGTCCAGGCCGAGACCGGCATCGCCAAGCTGAAGGAGAAGGTCGACACCCTCATCGTCATCCCCAACGACCGACTGCTCTCAGTGTCCAACGACAAGACCTCCGCGCTCAACGCCTTCAAGATGGCCGACGAGGTGCTCCTCCAGGGCGTCCAGGGCATCACCGACCTGATCAACACGCCGGGACTCATCAACACCGACTTCGCGGACGTGAAGATGATCATGAGCAACGCCGGCTCCGCCCTCATGGGCATCGGCTACGCGTCGGGTGAGGGCCGGGCCCTCAACGCGGCACGGGCCGCCATCGCCAGCCCGCTGCTCGAGGCGTCGATCGAGGGCGCCCGCGGCATCCTCCTCAACATCTCCGGCGGCAGCGACCTCGGCCTGTTCGAGGTCAACGAGGCGGCCGAGATCATCCACGAGGTCGCCCACCCCGACGCCAACATCATCGCCGGCATGGTCATCGACGACGCCATGGGCGACGAGGTGCGGGTCACCGTCATCGCCGCCGGCTTCGACCGGTGGGACGAGGGCCGCGACCGTCAGCCCCCCGAGCCGGCCGCCAAGCCGGCGGCCAGCGCCGGCCGGGGCCCGATCCTTGGCCTCGGTGGTCGCCGCGAGCGGGAGCCGGAGCGTCCCCGCGACGACATCTTCAGTTCCGTCGATGACGACCTGGAGCTTGGGTCCGACGACGACGACGATTTCGATGTCCCGTCATTCCTGAAGTGACACTGACGTGACGCAGGGAGGCGCAGCCCTCCTGCGCCCACTGTCACTGTCGGTGGGGCCGGTCGCCGCCGGCGCGCCGGGGGGCGGCCACATGGGGCCGTACGTCGACCACCGCCGCGCCTCGGGGGCCCTTGTCCCCCTCGGCTCGCCCGTTACACGCGACTGGGCCCACCGACAGTGACAGTGGG
>JANMRJ010000798.1:0-7137 GCA_031370985.1 Acidimicrobiales bacterium | reverse complement strand
CGACTGGATCATCAGCCCGCGGACGTTCTTCGAGCCCGACGTGCTGGTGGCGCGGCGGGCCGATATCGGCGTCGCCAACCTGGCTGTTCCGCCCCTGCTGGCTGTCGAGGTCCTGTCGCCGAGCACCCGCCGCATCGACCTGGTCCTCAAGCGCGACGCGTACGCCAGCGCGGGCCTGCCGAACTACTGGATTATCGACCCAGTCGTCCCGAGCCTGACCGTCCTGCGGTTGGTGGACGGCGTGTACGTGGAGGAAGCGTCGGTTTCGGGCGACGAGCCGTTCACCGCGTCGTCGCCCTTCCCGGTCACCGTGGTGCCCGCCCGCCTGCTCGACTGAACGACCTCAGCTGAGGCAGAACGTCGCGTTCGCCCCTCGGCCCAGGGCGTCCTGCGGGGTCTCTGTCGGTCTGATGTTGACGACGTAGCAGCCCTTCGGGTCGTCTGTCCTCGTCGGGAGCGTGTGGAGCTTCTGGCCCCGAGCGTCGACGGTGACCGAGATCAGGGTGATGAACTTGGCGTTGTCGCCCGGCGTCGTGGCCGAGGAGTAGTGCAGCGAGAGCTCCACGCGCTGCCCGGCCTTCCAGCCGGCGACGCCGATGTGGACCGGCTTGCCTCTCGCCAGCGAGGCGACGCCCCGACCGGGGCTCTCGGCCACGACGAGGATGTGCCGGTCGACCGCGTAGTCCACCACGAACGTTCCCGTGGCCTTGAGCGTCCCCTGGGTGGCGGTGACGGTGTAGGTGCCGGTGGCGTCGGCGGGCATGGTGAAGAAGTCGACCGACGGCAGCTGCTCGTCGGGTCGCGGTTTGGGCGACACCTGGGCGGTCCACGTGCTGGCGTCGGCCCGTTTCACCCCGACGCTGACGTTCGCTGTCCCCGTGAACTTCGAGAGGCAGATCGTGTTCGCCTCCCCGAGGACCATCTTCGGGAAGACGAAGATTGCTGCCCCCGATCCGACCGGCGCATCGTTGCCGAACACGCAGTCGGCGCCCTGGGCCGGCGGGCCGCCGATGTACGGGTTGCCCAGCTCCTGGACCGATCCGGGTCGGGCGTCGCGGCGCCGGAGGACGGAAAGCTCGGTCGTGGTCGTCGCCCCTGCGGTCGTCGCGGTCGTTGCTGTCGGCTTCACGGTCGTCGTCGGCTGGGTCGTCGTCTCCGCCGGCAGTGACGTGGTCGAGCTGTCCGGGGTGCCCTGACCGGCTTCCACGTTGCCGCCGTCGCCCGAGCCGCCGCAGCCGGTGGCCACGGTGCAGACGAGCAACAGTGCCAGACCGAACTTGGTCCTCATGAGGTCCTCCCTGGGGTGACATCACGCTGCGACTGCCGGTACTTCTCGGCGGTCGTCGCGTCGGGTGCGAGACGGATGGCCGTGGCGAAGGCCGAGGCCGCCTTCGTCCGGTCCTGGGCCTGGGCCTGGAGGTACCCAAGCTCGGCGTAGAAGAACGCCTGACGTTCGCGGTGGATGCCGGCCTCCTGGTAGATGTTGATGGCTTCGGTGTACTCGCCGGCCGCATCGACGTACTTCTTCCGGGCGCCCGGTTCGTCGGACCCCCAGGGGCGACGGATCAGCCCCAAGTTGGCGTGGGCTTCGGCGGCCAGCTCCCGGAGGGCCTCGTTCCCGGCTTCGTAGGCTTTGATGACCACGTCGAAGCGGGCGGTCGCGTCGGACCACGAGTCGGTCACCAGCGCCTGGCTGAGGCAGAGGAGCACCCGGCCCTCGCCGAAGGCGACTTTGGTCGGGACATCGGCGCCGGCGGGGAGCCGGCCGGCCCCGGCGCCGGCGTAGGCCGCGAGGCTCCGGCGCAAGGCACCCGCGTCGACGTGGCCCGCCTCGCAGTCGTCCCGGGCGAAGTGGTAGAGCACCTCGGCCTTCCCCAGGCTCGCCCTCGAGTCGTCGGGGCGAACCGACAGCGCCCGGTCGTACCAGGCCTCGGCGTCGGCGAGCCGCCCGAGCCGCCCGGACGCGTTGCCGAGGAGCAAGTACAGGATCTCCCTGCCGTCCTCGGGGGCCCAGCCCGGCCGGGCCTCGGCCGCCACGAGGTGGTCGAACGCGGCGCGGTAGTCCTCGACGGAGTAGTAGCGGAGGGCGACGGTGATCTCGGCCAGCACTTCGATGCGCACGCGGAGCTGGTCGAGCAGCTGTTGCTGCACCGCCAACCGCCCCGCATCCCCGCCCGCCGAGCGGATCTGGGAACCGAGCTGGTGGGGACCGACGACCTCGGGGGCATCGAAGAGGAGGCGGTCGGTGATGTAGAACTCGGGCGTGAGCGTGCTCCCGCTCGTGTCGGTCTGGAGCACGCCGTAGACGACGATGTCGGCGGCGATATCCCGGCCGGCCCGCTCGGCGGCCGCAGCTCGGCGCGCCGGGTCGGGCTGGTCGAGGCGCCCGATCAGCCGGTGCTGCACCTCCTGGCCGCCTTCGATGGACCTGACCTCCTGGTCGACGAGGCGGTCGAACGTTCTGGAGAGCTGGGTTGCGGCCGGCGACTTCACCACGTTGCCGCGGGCGTCGAGCTCGGCAAACTCCGCCACCGCGATGTTCAGTCGGCCGGTCATGGGCGCCGGCCGATCGTCGTTCGTCACCACCCGGACGGCAAGGGTCACCATCAGCAACGCCAGCACGCCACCGACGGCGACCAGGGCGCGGGTGGGGACGAGGCGGGCCCTCGCCGCGCCAGCGGCCGGCCGGGTGGCCATGCCCGTGGCCGTGGCGATGGCGGTGGCGAGGCGGGTGATGTCGTGGTCCCAGTTGGTGTCAGTGAGCTCGAGCGCCTGCCGGCGGGCCAGGCCGCGGAGGGACTCGGGCAGCTCGTCCGCGCCCGGCATCGGCGCCTTCTCGACCAGCACCGGGATCACGAGGGTGTCGCGCTGGAGCGCGGCGGCCACCTCGATGCGGAGCACGTCGGTGGGGTCGTCGAGCCGCCGGCGCCCGGTCTCGTCACGGACATCGAGCCACTCCCGGCCGATTACGACGAGCATCGCCACGGACGACTTGAGAGCACCGTCGATGACTTCGAGCCAGTCCTTTCCTGGCTCGATCCTCACCACGTCCCGGAACACCAGCGCGTCGCCGAACAGCTCGCCCAGGTCGTCCTGGAGGCGGCCGGCGTAGCCCGACGTGTCGCCGCGGCGGTAGCTGATGAATATGGGCTTCGTGCCCGCCGCCGTCGCGGTCCGCTCCACGCCGGCCACGTTACGCCCGCCCTAGGGGTGGCGCCCGGCGATGTCGGCAATCGCCGCCACGGAGCCAGGAAGGGCGACCAGGCCGACGACGGCTAGCACCACTCGTCCGGTCAGGAGGGCGCGTTCCGATCGCAGGAGGCCGACGAGCGGTCGGAGCCGGCTCACGAGCACGACGAGGGCGCCAACCACCGCCAAGAAGAGGTAGACCGGAAAGAGCGGGAGAAGGAGCAGTAGGGGCGCGTACGTCACCATGGCCCGTGGTTTTCGCGACGGCAGGGGAAGGACACGGCTGTAGCGGCCGGCGATGGCGGCGACGAGCATCCCGTGGCCGACGACGACCGCGCCGAAGACCACCAGGGCCACCCAGCCTGGGCCGACGATGTCGAAGTCCGGGTTGTCGGCGCGCAGCGGGTCGACGCGGGTGGCCGCCACGACGAGGAGGAGCGCTCCGAAGGACAGCCCGCCGAACCGTCCGCCCGGAAGCCACCGCCGGACCACCAGGTGGGCGGCGCCCGATGCCGTCCCGAAGAAGAGGGCGGTGAACAGGATGAAGCTGATGGTGCCGCCGGCGGTGATGCGACCGATGATCGCCTCGGCCTCAGTCTCCCGGCCTTGGGCCGCATCGCCCGCTGTCGCGGCCAGCAGGCGCATGGCCAGGCGACCGCCGGGGCCCGCCACCAGGATGCCGGCGCCGACGCCGGACGCGATCGCCAGCGTGACCAGTCGGAGGTAGCGGCGCGCCACCTCGCCCGCCGACAGTGGTTCGGATTCGGTCCCCGGATCGGGGCGCTCGACCTCCGCACCGCCCCAACGGGCGATACCCACGAGGCCGACGACGACCAGCACCCCGCAGATCACGACGATCGTCACAAGCCATTGTCCCATTCCCGCCCGCGCACTGCACCAGCCATCAGCGGATCGAGCGCCGGCCCGAGGGTGACCGGCCGGCGCAGGGCGAGGGCCAGACCGGCGACGACCAGCAGCCCGCCCCACCACACCAGTTGCATGAGCGGGGCCACGCCGACCTCGACGACCGCGGTGGCGCCGCCCTCAGCGACGGAGCGCAGGGTGACCTGGACATCTGTGAGGGTCGTCGAGCGAAGGGCGGCCACCGATACCCGCTGACCGGCTTGCGACACGAGGGCCACGGGGCGCAGGGTGGCGACCGGGTGGCCATGGCGGCTCAGAGCGAGGTTGGCCTGCGCGGCCCGGCCGCCGTCGGGCGCGGCGGCGGGGACCACATCGAGCAGGCGCAACGTCCACCCCCGCACCTCGACGGCCTGCCCGGGGGCCAGCGGGGCGGCGACTTGGGCGCCCGTCGTCGTGCCGGCGACGCCGGCCAGCAGGACGGTCACCCCGAGGTGGGCCAATGGCCAGCGGGCCCCGGGCCGGCGCCGCCACTCGGCCACCGTCAATGCAGCGGCGGCGCCGGCCAGGCCGACGGTGAGGACGGCGAGCGGCCGGCGCTCGACGAACCATGCGCCGGCAACGGTCGCCGCCACCACGCCGGCGGTGGCCGGGCGCAGCCGGCGCACGACATCGGGGGCCGGCGCCGCGCTCCAGCCCAGCCGGGGACCGACGCCGAGGAGCGCCAGCAGGGCCACCACCAGCGGCGTGCCCACGAGGGTGAAGTAGCGGCCGGTGACCACGACCCGGTCGCCCGTCAACCACCGCGAGATGACAGGGAACAGGGTGCCGAAGCCGATCACCACCACGAGGGCGGTGAGCAGGACGTTGTTGGCGAGGATGGCTCCCGGCTTGGACGCCACGGCGACGGGCGGTGGCGCGGCCGGCCCCGACCGCCGGCGGACGAGCAGCAGGCCGGCGCCGAGGACCGTCGACGTCAGTGCAGCGCCCAGCACCCACCCCACGGCCCGGGCCTCGGCGAAGGCGTGGACCGACACCGAGGCGCCGGACCGGGTCAGGAACGAGCCGAGCAGCCCAAGGACGAAGGCGGCGACCGCCAGCCCGGCCGCCGCGGGCGACAACCCACCCCGCCGGCGGGTCACCACCGCGGCGTGCAGGAACGCCACGCCGGCCAGCCACGGCAGCAGCCCGCCGTTCTCGACCGGGTCCCAGGCCCAGTAGCCGCCCCAGCCCAGCTCGACGTAGGCCCAGTGCGCGCCGGCGAGCAGCCCGCCGGAAAGCAGGACGAGGCTCACGCCCGCCGACCGCACCGCCGGTGCCAGCCACCCGGCGTCGTGGCGGAGGAGGCCGGCTACGGCCAGGGCGAACGGGACGAGGAGCCCTACTGCGCCGGCGTAGAGCATCGGCGGGTGGTACAGCATCGCCGGGTGTAGCAGCACCGGGTTGAGGCCGCCCCCGTCGATGGCCGGGATGGCCAGCCGGTCGAACGGCCGGCTGACCGTCACGAGCATGCCGGCGAACACCACCAGGTACGCCCCGAACAGTGCGTATGCGGGCGTGGCCAGCGCCGGCGTACGCCGGCGGACCGAGCGCCCGGCGACCACCGCCCACGCCGCCGCCATCCACGTCCACAGGAGCAGCGAGCCGGCCATGCCGCCCCAGAGCCCGGCCAGCCGGTACGGCCACGAGGTGGCCCGGCTGGTGTGGTTGGCGACGTAGACAAGCGAGCCGTCGATGCTCACCAGCGCCTCGCCCAGCACGACCAGCGCCACCGTCAACCCGGCGAGGGCCGCGCCGGCGGCCCGGCCGGCGCCGGCGGCCCGGCCCCGCAGCGCCAGGCCCATCGTGGACCCTCCGCCGGCGAGAGCCACCGCCACCGCCACCGGCCCGAGGGCGTCCAGGGTCACGACCCCATGCTACGGACGCCCCGCGTCAGCCCGGCGCCCGCAGCGTCGCCAGGACCAGCTCCGCTTCGGGGACGAACCGGTCGAGGTCGGCGGCCGGCGCCTCGATCGTCGCCACGAGCATCTGGGAGCCCAGGCGGAGCACGTACACCCGTGCCCTGTAGCCCTCGGGCAGCCCGTAGAACACCGACTCGGCGTTGACGAACAGGAGGGCACAGCGATCTCCGAGGCGCGTCGATGCACAGGCCGGGTTCGGGTACCCGAGGGCCACCCGCAGTTCCACGGATGTCCCCGCCAGCGCACCCCTCGTGGCTGGGACGGCGTCGCCAGTGCTTAGGCGAGGATGGGCCCGCAGCCACGCCACGAGGTCACCCGGCGCCTCCCGGATGGCGGCGCGCGCCTCAGTTGGCGAGGCGGGCGCAAGCTGGGCGTCGAACACCCGCGTCACCTGCATGAGCGTCAGAGCGCTCGTGCCCGCGCCGCCGGCGCGCACCGGAGGTGGCTCCCCCGACATCGACGGTGGAGCCGTCCTCGCAGCCCCAGACGACGGTTGTCGTCTCCCACGGGGGACCGGTGCGCGACCACGTCAGCCTGGTCGACAACCTCAGAGGCCGAGGCCTCACGGTTGTCCCGGTCTCGTCTGTTCGCCAGCCGTTCCTGCACGCCGACGGTACCGTCCTCGCCGTCAGCGGACCGGGGATCGCCGCCACCCGGCTGCAGTCGTACGACTACGAGACAGCAGCGGCTGCCGCGGCCGACGCCGCCACGTTCGGCCCCGATGGCAACCCGCGGGGGGCGATGGTCGACTGGGTGGCCCCGCCTCAGCTCTTCCTCCGCGGCCGGGTGCTCGCCATCTACACCGGCACCGACGCCGCGCTGCTCGGCATCCTGACCGACCTGATGGGCCCGCAGTTCGCCGGCCGGTGATGTTGACGGCATGGCCAACCCGTGATCCAATCGGGCCATCGGCCTCGTGGCCGACCGGCGGAAGGGAGGGATGCGCATGGACGGCATCGCAGTCGTTTCCGGCATCGCAGTCGTTTCGGTAGCAAGGCAAAGTACTGACACGCGTGTAATTCGGCCGTGATAGGCACGAGGCTCCAACCGCCTTGCTAGCTGAAGGAGCCAACGTGCCCACGACGGAACGTACACGCAGCGTGACTATCGAGATGGACGGCCTCGC
>JANMRJ010000789.1:0-1666 GCA_031370985.1 Acidimicrobiales bacterium | reverse complement strand
CGACTACTCGAAGGCCTGCTGGCCGTCGACTCCCGCTGCATCGACGCCTGGGGCCACCTCGGCCTGATCGCGTTCGACACCAGGGGGCCTGGGGCGGCGGCCAAGCTCTACGACACCGGGGTCGCCATGGCCGAACGGTCGCTGCCGGACGAGTTCACGGGCGTGCTGCCCTGGGGCATGGTGGATAACCGCCCGTTCCTCCGGTGCCTGCACGGCCTGGCCCTGTGCGCATGGCGGCAGCGGCGGTGGGCCGATGCTGAGGCGATGTTCACGGCGAGGGTGTGGCTTGACCCGTCCGGTCCGATCGACGCCCTCGCATGCCTGGACCCGGTGCGGGCTCGCATGCGGTGGACCCGGTCGTGACGGGCACGCCGCGCCGTCCACCCATCTTCGGTCCCGAGCCGTGGACCACGATCGCTGGCGCTGGCTGGTGCCACTTCGACCGGTGGTTCGCCATCGTGGGCGCGTGTGACTTCGGAGGCGACATCGACGCGCTCAAGGTCGAGTTGGTCGAACGCCTTCGGCTGTCGCGGCACGGACGCCGGGACGTGGAGGCCAAGCTGAGCCACCTGGCCGATCTCAGGGACCGCCTGGCTGCCTCCGGCATTGAAGCCACGGCACTTACCGCCGCCGACGAGCCCGACAAGGCGACGGTGGCCAAGGCCCGTCGCAAGGTTCTCGACCAAAATCTCGAGGACCGGGCCATGACCCCCGCCATGCGCGACACCCCTTCCGCTCGACTGCAGCGGCGTGCCCTCTATGGCCATTGGGACCGGTTCCCGGTGAACCCAGACCGCTGGTACGAGAAGCTGGCCGGGCGTCGACCGGCAACCCATGTCCCCAAGGGCCGAACATTCACCCTCACCCGCCAGCTCGGCGAACGCCTCGGCCGCCTCGACGGGGCACGGCGACCGCAGGCCGACCGCCTTGCGCTCTACCGGGCGTTCCACACTGTCGGCGTCAAGCTCGCCGAGCGGGGCGACGATTCCGACGGCAATATCGGCGAACTGCGGGTCGCGGCCTTCGGCACGTACCTGGGCATCGACTGGGCCGCGGCCGCTATGGAGCCGGAGCACTGGTGGCAGGACCTGTGCGAACTGCTCGTGTCCGAGGTCTACGCGCTGACCTGCCAGCGCGAGAACTTGGCGTTCCGCCACGTCCCCTCGGGGCAGGCTGACCTGGTCGAGGGGATCCTCCTCGGGCTGGCCGGCGAGTGGCGAAGCGCCTTCCAGGACTACCAGGCCGACGAAGCACTCCAACTTGTCGCCTGGCTCCACATTGCCGGCCGCCGCTACTCCCGCTTTGTCGGCGCCGCCCGCCGCCTGGGCTCGGACCACTGGATGCCGATCGTCGCCCTCGCCGAGTCGGCGGCCGCCGCAGGTCGCACGGAGCTCGCCATCGAGGTGTTCCGACCGACTGGGGGCGTGGCCGCCACCGTGATCCCCAACGGCGTGGACGCGATGCGCTTCGCCGCTGCTGCGTCGGAGTCACCGTCGGCCGTCGCGGCCCGGGCCGGGTGGCGCGCCGAGATCGGCGCGCCCTACCTGCTCTCGGTCGGCGGTATCGAGCCGCGCAAGGGCACCCTCGATCTGGTCGAGGCCCACGCCAGGCTCCGGCCGAGCCACCCCGACCTCGCCCTGGTCGTCGCCGGAGGGGAAACCCTCTT
>JANMRJ010000730.1:0-1135 GCA_031370985.1 Acidimicrobiales bacterium | reverse complement strand
GCCGTTGCCATCTTCCTCCTCCCCTTCGTCGTCAGAGGTGGTCAGCCCGCGTCGTCGGCACCGGTGGTTGCTCACCGGTGCCCAACTCGGGTTAGAGGACACATCAACACCTGATGACACTGTACCCGCCAGCGGTACGGGAGGCGGTACGCCGTGGCAGTACGGCCCCCGGACACATCGCGCTCACAGAACCCACCGCAGGGACGATTTGAGGCTCTGACCAGCACCTCCGCTTGGGCACGGACATCTCGACCGTCACGTGCCGCTCACGGGCTAGCGTTAGTTAGCGAGTGATCTCAGACCGCCGCTGAACGCCGCGGTGAGCACAAGTTGGTGGTCCCTGGGGCGGTCTGAGTTCACTCGCGGGAAGGCCGGCCGTGGTGGCAGTACGTCGGGTCCGGGCCGGCAAAGCCGGCCCTATGCCCACCCGGCGGCGGCGATGGGCAAGGCGTGTCAAGGGCCAACGATGCCCAGGTCCGGGAACGGCTCGTCGCGTGAATACCGCTCGAAAACATGCCACAAACGTCCAAGACTCAAGGCCCAAGCGGAGCTAGCCGGTAGCCACCCCTTGGACCTGTACCAGTCGACGTTATCGGCGACCGCGGCGGCGAAGTCGGTGCGGGCGAACCGGAAGCCGGTGGATTCCAGGGCCTCGGTCGACAGGCGGTTGTTGCGGTTGGTCTTGGTCATGAGCCGCAGCCGGTCCGGCGTGAACAGGATGGCCGGCGCCATCCCCTGGGTGACGAAATGCTCGTGGACCTGGCGCCGGCGGCCCTCGTCGAGGCCGTCGCCGCCGACCTCGACCTCCATGCCGAAGCACCCGGCCAGGACCGCGCCCACGTCGTGGCTCGACGGGTAGAGGCCGTCGACCACGTTGAACGCCCGGCCCACCGCCTCGGGCGACGCAGCCAGGTGGAGGCAGGCAGCGATCAGGACGTCGACGTGGACGAGCCGTTGCTCCATCGGCTCGGCGGCGACGGCGAGGCGGGGCAGGCCGGCGGCCCGCTCGATGGCGGTGTCGAGGATGGCGCTGGCCAGGAGCTTGGTGGCGCCCGGCCCGTAGACCGTGACCGGCCGCAAGACGACCACCGGCAGCCCGGCGCCGCTGCGGGCCCACACCTCCTGCTCGGCGCCC
>JANMRJ010000705.1:0-4403 GCA_031370985.1 Acidimicrobiales bacterium | reverse complement strand
TCGGTGGCGGCGATCATCGACGCCAGCGAATCCGATCCAGGCAGCAGGCCGACGTTCGTCATCCGGACCATCGGGATCCGGTCGAAGCCGTCGGCCCGGACCGCGCCACCGGATCGCTGGATGCCGGCGAGGGCGGCCGAGTCGCGACCGCTGAGGACCCCCACCCAGATCCCGTCCTTCACGATGTCGACCGGGTGGGCAGGCGTGCCCTCGTCGTCGTAGCCGAAGCTGCCCAACGACCCGGGCAGCGTCGCGTCGGCGGTGATGTTCATCAGCACCGAGCCGAACCGGAGCGAGCCGAGCTTCGGCAGCTCGAGCCAGGACGTCCCGGCGAACGCCGCCTCCCAGCCGAGGATCCGGTCGAGCTCCGTTGCGTGCCCGACCGATTCGTGGATCTGGAGGGCCATCTGCTCCGCGCCGAGGATCAGGTCGGTCGCATCGAGCGACGGGCACACGTCGGCGGTGAGCAACTCACGGGCCTCCGCGGCGATCCGGGCCGCGTTGCCGGGCAGGTCGATCTCGCGGACGAGCTCCCAGCCGCGCGTCCCGTACTGGCCGCGAATCCCGGGGTAGCTCCGGCGCTGGGTCTCCTGTTCGCCGACCGCGGTCGCGCTCATCGCCGCGCCGCACTCGACGATGTGCTGGTCGACGGCTGTGCCCTCGGACGAGACGAACCACTTCCGGGTATCCCAGATCCGATGGCTGGCCTCGGCCAGGTCCGCGCCGTGCTCCCGCATCGTCCGCGTCACGCTCTCGAGCAGGTCGCCCTTCTCGGCCAGCCCGACCGCCCATGGGTCCTCGAGCCGCTCGCTTTCCCACGCGCCGGTGGTCGGCGCCTCCGGGACGAGGCGGAGCGCCTTGCCCGCGACGAGCGTCGAGGCGCGAGCGACGGCTGCCGCCTGCTCGCCGGCCCGTCGGGCCGCCTTCGAGCCGACATCCGGGACAGCGAAGAAGCCCCAGCTCGAGCCGATGAGGGCGCGCACGCCGACGCCGGCCCGCTCTTCGCGGTCGAGGGCCTCGACGACCCCGTTGCGGGCGGTCATCGCCTCGGTCCGGATCTCCATCACCCGGGCGTCGGCGTAGCTCGCGCCGGCGGCGAGGGCGGCCTCCACGGCGTGCGTCGCGATGTCCTCCATCCGCCAAGGGTACGGCGCGATCGGTCAAGCTCGCCGCGGTCGCCCGCCCGACCGTCCCCGCCGCCTGGTCCCGGGCCCGATACTCCGACCATGGACTTCTCGATCCTCGGCGCCATCATCATCGGGCTGGTCGTCGCCTGGCTGGCCCTGCTCGTGCTGCTCTGGCTGATCCGTCCGCGCGGGGTCGGCGCGGGCGAGCTCGCCCGGCTCGTGCCCGACATCCTCCGGCTGGTCCGGGATCTCGTGACCGACCGATCGGCACCGCTTGGCGTGCGGGTCGCCCTCGTGATCCTGCTCGTCTGGCTGATCAGCCCGATCGACCTCGTGCCCGAGTTCATCCCGGTCCTCGGGCCGCTCGACGACGTCATCGTCGCGGTCATCGTGCTTCGCTATGTGCGTCGCCGGCTCGGCGATGTCGAGTTGCGCCGGCGCTGGCGCGGGACCGACGACGGCTATCGCGTCCTGTCGACATTCCTCGGGCGAGCCTGAGGAGGCTGACCGGGCTCAGTCGTCGATCGGCTCGAGCTCGGCGTCGTCGGGCCGCATCAACTCGGCACCGTCGTCGGCGAGCGCCCGCCGCGCGGACGACGGCAGGATCGCCAGCTCGGCCGCGCGCTCGAGGTAGTCGACGAGGATCGCTTCGTCGATGTCGATCGTGGGCTCGAACGTGAAGTAGCGGAATTTCCGGAGCCGTTCCTGCGCGCCGTGGAGGATGTGCTCCGGATCGGCGAGCAGCGTGCCGTGCTCGAAGCCGAGATGGATGTGCTTTCGCTCCGGTCCGATCCACGCGAAGTTCCGGACGCGGCGCCCGTCTGGCATTGAGTAGGCAACCCACCGCCAACCGGGCCGGACGGTCTCGACGGCGCTCGGGATCGTTCGCAGGATCAGCGACCGCAGCGCACGGCCGGTCTCGCGGATCGGCGCCGGGTAACCATCGAGGAGGAACTCGGCGGGAGGGCCGTCGCTCATCAGCCGAGTCTGACGCGCTATGGCGCCCGGAGATGGCACGTTTGGACGACCGCCGAGCGATTGGCCCACGATCACGCCCTGGCGCGCACCTCAACTCTCGCGCTTGATGCGGACACCATCGCGGCGATCACGGTGTCGAACGTCGTCGCGCCCCGGCGGAGCGTGGCGGAATCGGGCGCGGCCGTGGCGGCCGTGCGATCGATTGTGTCGAGGATGACCGCCGCAGCGACCTGGGCGGCGAAAACCGGCTTGATCGGCCGCAGGGCGATTGCCATCGCCCGGAGCATCGGCAGCGGGACGTGGCTGGTCGGGACCGCGCGGCCGAGGGCGGCGGAGAACCGGGCGACGATGTCGTTCAACGAGAGATCCTCCGGCCCGACGACCTCGATCGTGCGGCCGGCCCGTCCGGCGCCGTCGACATCGGCAGCGAGCTCCTCGACCACCGCGGCGACGTCCGAGGCGGCCACGAAGTTGATCGGGTTGCGGCCGCGGCCGAAGACCCGGGCCCGACCCGTGGCGAGGATCGGACCACCCACGATCCCGGCCCAGGTCTCCATGTAGGCGGTCGGCCGGACGACGAGTGGGATCACTGATGTCGCCCGGAGCTCGGACTCGACCGCTGCCTTGGCCCGCCCGAGGGCGAGCGGGTCGGCCGCGGTCGCATCATGGATCGAGAGCAGGACGAAGCGCCCGACGCCGGCGGCCGCGGCGGCCCGGACCAGGTTGCGGTTTCCGTCGCGATCGACCGCGGCGATCCCACCGGCTTCGCGACCGCCGAAGCCCTGGACCGCTGCGATCACGGTATCGGCGCCGGCCATCGCGGGTGCCAGGGTCGCAGGCTCGCGGACGTCGCCCGCGACCAGCTCGACCTGGTCGGCCAGCGGACCAAGGGCGGTCCGACCGACTGCAACCTCACGGGTCAGGACCCGGACCGGCAAGCCTCGGGCAACGAGGCGCCCAACCACGTTGCGGCCGAGCAGGCCGGTCCCGCCGGCGACGAGGATCATCGCGCCGCTCCCGCCGGGACGGCGGCGATCGCCGGGGCTTCGCCGGAGCTGCCGGGGGCGACGCTGCCGCGGATCGACGCGCCGACGTCGACGGGCGCGTCGTCGAGCGGCTCCATGTAGAAGTGGACGTTCGTGATCCGGCCGCCGACGACCTGGTTGACGGTGACGCCGCGCATCCGCCACGGCGCGCCGTCGGGCCGGTGGCCGTCGAATGCGAGCTCGGCCCAGACCGCCTCGCCGCCCGGAGCCTCGCCGGGCACGGTCGCGCTCGCGACAACAGTCGCACGGAGGTCGCCGATCGCACCCAGGATCTGGGCCCAGTTGCCGCGAACCTGGTCGCTGCCGACGAAGCTGCGTGCCGGGTGGGCGGGCGTATTGCTCCGAACGTCGTCGGCGAACTGTCCGACGAGGCCGTCGAGGTCGTGCCGGTTGACCGCGTCGATCAGGCCCTCGAGGACCTCGATCCCGGTCGTCGTGTTCATGCGATCCTCCTCGTGCCGGGTCCGAGGACCCGCATCTCGACTTGTCACCATACTGGCAGTATGATGAATGGACCGTGAGTCTGACGAACGACGCCGAACCTGTCAAGCGCCGCTACGAATCGCCTCGCCGGTTTGCGCAGCGCCGCGAGACGCGCCGGGCGATCGTCGATGCCGCGGCGCGCCTGTTCGCTGAGCGCGGGTACGTCGGGACGTCCTTCGACGCGATCGCCGGGGCGGCCGGGGTCGGACGGGCGACCGTGTTCGCTCACTTCCCGACGAAGGCCGAGCTGCTCAAGACCGCGTATGACGTGACCCTGGTCGGCGACGACGAGCCGATCCCGCTGCCGCAGCGCCCGGAGTCCATCGCCGTCCGGGCCGAGCGCGATCCGCGCAGGTTCCTGGCCGGCTACGCGGCGATCGTGACCGGTGTGGCCCGCCGGGTCAGCCCGATCTACGAGGCGATCCGTGGTGCCGCCCACGCCGAACCGGAGGCGGCCGCCGTCTGGCAGCAGGTCAGCGCGGAGCGAAGGATCGGCGGCGCGAACATCGTCGCGAGCGTCGTAGAGCGCGGCGGGCTCCGGCCAGGGGCCGATCCCGAACGCGCAGCCGACGTGGTCTTCGCGCTCGTCGATCCGGGCCTCTACCACCTGCTCGTGCGCGAACGGGGTTGGGACCACGAGGTGTTCACGGCGTGGCTCGCCGTGACGCTCCAGCGGGAGCTCGTCGCGGACTGACCGTCGAGGGCTGCATCGGAGCGTTCCGGCGCGTCGCCCCAGCGCACCACGCAACCGAATCGATACTGGACATCA
>JANMRJ010000658.1:0-3482 GCA_031370985.1 Acidimicrobiales bacterium | reverse complement strand
CCACCATCAAGGGCCACCCCCGCATGATCCGGGAGGCGGCCAAGCTCATCGCCGAGTCCCGCCGGCCGGTCATCTACGCCGGCGGCGGCATCCTCAAGGCCCGGGCTGCCGAGGCGCTCAAGGAGCTGGCCGAGCTGACCGGCATCTCGGTGGTCACCACCCTGATGGCTCGGGGCGCCTTCCCCGACTCGCACCCGCTGTGCCTGGGCATGCCCGGCATGCACGGCAACTACACGGCCATCACCTCCATGCAGCGGTCCGACCTGCTGATCGCCCTGGGTTCGCGCTTCGACGACCGGGTCACGGGCAAGGTGGGCGCCTTCGCCCCCGATGCCAAGATCATCCACGTCGATGTCGACCCCGCCGAGCTGGGCAAGGTGCGCCGGCCCGACGTGCCCATCGTCGGCGACTGCAAGGCCGTCATCGAGGAGCTGGTCAAGGCCATCCGCGAGCTGGGCCAGGCCACAGCGGCCGAGCGCGGCAATGCCGGGCAGCCCGACCGCTCCGAGTGGGACGCTCAACTCAAGGCCTGGCAGGCCCAGTTCCCCCTGCACTACGAGCAGGGCTGGGGCGAGGGCGACGCCCTGAAGCCCCAGTTCTGCATCGAGCAGCTCCGTGACGGTTCGCCCGAGGACACCATCGTCGTGTCCGGCGTCGGCCAGCACCAGATGTGGTCGAGCCAGTTCTGGCGGTTCAACCACCCCTACACCTGGATCAACTCCGGCGGCCTCGGCACCATGGGCTTCGCCGTCCCGGCGGCCATCGGCGCCAAAGTGGGTATGCCCGGGCGTACGGTGTGGGCCATCGACGGCGACGGCTGCTTCCAGATGACCGCGCAAGAGCTGGTCACCGCGTCGGCCGAGCGCATCCCGGTCAAGATCGCCATCCTCAACAACGCCTACCTGGGCATGGTGCGCCAGTGGCAGGAGCTGTTCTACGAGGAGCGCTACAGCGAGGTCTACCTGTCGCCTGACCTGCCCGACTACAAGATGTGGGCCGAGGCCATGGGCTGCGTGGGCATGCGGGTCGAGCACCCCGAGGAGGTCGCCCCCGCCATCGAGAAGGCCAATTCCATCGACGACCGCCCCGTCGTCATCGACTTCCGGGTCGACTGGACCGAGAAGGTGTACCCCATGGTCGCCGCCGGCTCGTCGAACAGCAACGTCATCCTGGGCCCGGAGATGGGCCAAGGAGGTCACTGATGGTTTCGCCTTCGCAACCAGAGGTTGCTCGGCGAGGCAGTCGCGCTCCGGCGTCCGGGCGGAGCCCAGACGCCTCCGCCATTGGTTGTTTGGCGGGCTTTGCCCGCCCGTTGCGCCTGCAGCCGTGGAGGCCGCCGTTGGCGGCTGAAGCGGCCACTGGCGCGGAAAGGCCGCTCCATGGCTGACACGCCCCGACACCACATCCTCTCGGTGCTAGTGGAGAACAAGGCCGGCGTGCTGGCCCGGGTCTCATCGCTTTTCGCCCGACGAGGGTTCAACATCTACTCCCTGGCCGTGGCGCCCACTGACGACGAATGCTTCAGCCGCATCACCATCGTGGTCGATGTCGAGTCGAGCCCGCTGGAGCAGGTCACCAAGCAGCTGTTCAAGCTCATCAACGTGGTCAAGATCTCCGAGCTCGACCCGGCGAGTGCCGTGGAGCGGGAGATGATGATCCTCACGGTGAAAGCCGAGCCCGGCACGCGGGGCCAGGTCATCGAGCTGGTCGACGTGTTCCAGGGGCGCATCGTCGATGTGGGCCACGACGAGCTCACCGTCGAGCTCGCCGGCCCCCCGTCGAAGCTCGACGACTTCGAGGACCTCATGCGGGCCTACGGAATTTCTGCACTCCAGCGCACCGGCCGGGTGGCGCTGCCCAAGCTCGAACGTACCGCCACGCGACTGCGTGCTCTCGGAAAGGTGGGATAGGACCCATGGCCAAGATCTCCTACGAAGTCGACGCCGACCCTGCGCTCCTCGCCAGCCGGCGGGTGGCGGTCATCGGCTACGGCTCCCAGGGCCACGCCCACGCCCTGAACCTGAAGGACTCGGGCATCGACGTGCGCGTGGGCCTGCGCGAGGGCTCGTCGTCGAGGGCCAAGGCCGAGGCCGCCGGGCTCAAGGTCATGTCCATCGCCCAGGCCTCGTCCGAGGCGGACGTGATCATGATCCTGCTCCCCGACACTGAGCAAAAGGACGTGTGGGGGTCCGACATCCACCCCCATCTGTCCGACGGCGACGCCGTTCTGTTTGCCCACGGGTTCAACATCCGCTTCGGCCAGATCAAGCCCCAGGCTGGCATCGACGTGGGCATGGTGGCCCCCAAGGGCCCCGGCCACCTGGTCCGGCGCACGTACGAGGCCGGCGGCGGGGTGCCGGCGCTTATCGCCGTGGCCCAGGACGCGTCAGGCAAAGCTCGATCGCTCGCGTTGGCGTACGCCCACGCCATCGGGGCGACTCGGGCCGGCGTGCTCGACACCACCTTCGAGGAGGAGACCGAGACCGACCTGTTCGGCGAGCAGGTCGTCCTGTGCGGCGGGGTCACCGAGCTGGTCATGGCCGGCTACGAGACCCTCGTCGAGGCCGGCTACCAGCCCGAGTCTGCGTACTTCGAGTGCCTCCACGAACTGAAGCTGATCGTTGACCTCATGTACGAGAACGGCATCTCGGGCATGCGCTTCTCCATCTCCGACACTGCCGAGTACGGTGACCTCACCCGCGGCCCCCGCATCATCAACGAGGGCACCCGGGCCGAGATGAAGAAGATCCTGGGAGAGATCCGCGACGGCAGCTTCGCCGAGGAGTGGATCGCCGAGAACCGCGCTGGCCGCCCCCGGTTCAACGAGCTCCGGGCCAAGGGCGCCGAACACCCGGTCGAGAAGGTCGGCGCCGAGCTACGGGCCATGATGCCCTGGATCGCCGCCGGCAAGGCCCGCCCCCAGGACGTGTCCGGGGGATAGTGCTGGGCCTCCGGCCAGGATCCGCGTACCATGTGTGCGAGTGAACGTCTTCATTTCCCACCCGAGGGGCGCTGAGCCGGCGGCAGGCGCGTTGGCCGAGCGTCTTGAGGTCAGCGGTCATGAGACCTTTCTGGATTTCCGCGATACCGGCACGGCGGGTATCAGTTGGATTGAGGACGTTTCACGCGCCCTTGCGGAAGCCGAAGCGGTGAGTAGCGAGAGGACCGCAAGGCAGTCGTTCTCCGCGCAATGCGAGTCGTCGTCCTTGTGGGGGACGACGTGTCGGATCATGAGCGCCGGGAGTGCACGATTCAGGCGGTGCAAGTCGGCCCCGAGGGCGGGGCCGGAGAGTACAGACCGCTGTTCGATGCGATCTTCTTCACCTGCGTCTGTTACGGGGTTCTTGCCTCGAAGCGCCATCGATTCCGGGAGTTCGGGGACGACGACCGCGTCGAGGCGCTCGTGCCACTCGCCTTGGTCGCCCGTCACCCGCTCGATCCACGACCTGTCCCGGTGCCGGGGGGAGGGCGACGCCAACCTC
>JANMRJ010000652.1:0-3335 GCA_031370985.1 Acidimicrobiales bacterium | reverse complement strand
GCCGGCACGCCGAGCAGGCCCTCCAGGGCCCGCCGGAAGTGGACGGGGCGCGACACGTCGTCGGACATCGGGCTCAGCGTAGGCGGGCCGACGGCTCGGTCCGGCGGCGCAGGCGGCGCCGCAGCGCTACTTCAGGTACTTCTCGTACCAGGCCAGGACATCGGAGTAGGCGGCCTTGGACTGCTCGGAATCCACCTGGTTGTAGAAGCCGTGGCCCACGCCGGGGTACGTCTTGATCTCGTGCGGGACGGTGGTCTTGCCGAGGTTGGCCCTGGCCGCATCGCGAGTCATGTTGACCCGAGTGTCGGTCTCGCCGTAGATGCCGAGCACCGCGGCCTTGTTCTTCGAGAAGTCGACACCCTCGGCGGTCGTGCCGTAAAAGGGCGTCGCCGCCGCCAGGCGGGCGTCGCCGACGGTGACGAAGTCCCAGGCGACCGTGCCGCCAAAGCAGAACCCGGTGATGGCGACCTTGGTGCCGGCGTTGCGTTTCACCAGTTCGTCGATCGTGGCGATGATGTCGGCGCGCGCCCGTGAGACGCCGGCGTTGGTGAGCGCGGCGGACACCTCGGCCGCCGGCACCTTGGCCGTGCCCCCCTCCTCGGAGAGCAGGTCGACGGCAAGGGCGCTGTACCCGTCGCCGGCGAAGCGGCTGACGATGGCCCTGATGTTGTCGACCAGGCCCATGTTCTGGTGGATGATCACGACGGCGCCCTTCCGGGTGCCGGCGGCGGCGGCGTAGGCGCCGATGAGGGTGCCGTTGGGGCTGGGATAGTTGATGTCCTGGCTCGGCACCGGCGTGCTCGCCGGCCTGGTCGTGGTGGGACCGGCTGCGGTGGTCGGCGTGGCCGACGTGGCCGTCGTCGTCGGCGTGACGCTGGTCGGCGTCTGGGCCGCCGGCGCGGTGGCGTCGGTCTTCGTGTCCGTGCCACACGCGGCGAGAAGCGCCGACGCCGCCGTCAGCGACACACCCATCGTTCCCAGCCGGCGCAGGGCCTCACGTCGGGAGAACTGCCCGCCGGCGTGGTCGAGGGCGACCTCCTCGGCCAGGTACTGCGTGAAGTGGTCCATAGCCGAAAGCCTGCCACGGCGTCGACTGCCTCACCTGTCGGTAGGCCAGCCTCATGTGCCCGTCAGCTTCCGTAGCGCGCCTCAAACGCCCGGAACTGGGCCTCGAGTCGCCATTGCAGGGCAGCCTTCTGGTTCGCCGCCAGGAACGCCGCGCAGCCGGGAGTGGGCGACGGGCCGCCCAGCACGCTGCTAGCGCAGACCGGCCCGTCCACGAAGACATCGGGCCCCGTCCAGAGCGACGTGCCAGGCAGGAAGGCGTGATCCACGACGGTGCGCGCCATCTTCTTGAGGTCGCGGTAGCGGAGGGAGTACGTCGTGACGGCCCGCTGGTACTCGTTGGTAAGGTCGATGCGGGAGATGCCCTCGTCGTCGGTCGATAGCCCGACGGGCACGCCCAGGGCCCGGTAGTAGGGGAACGGGTGCTGGTACCCAGTCACGCCGAGGATCTGGGCGTTGCTCGTGAGGTTGACCTCGACCATGACGTGACGTTGCGCCATCGTTCGCATGAGGACCGGCCAGTTGTCCTCTTGGCGGATGTCGACTCCGTGGCCGATCCGCTCGGCCCGCCCGACGGTGACGGCGTCGGCAATGTGGTAGCGCAGCTCGGCGGGTGGCGCGTACGCGGCGGTCAGTTCGCCTGCGTGGAGCGTGATATGCGCCTTCGGGTAGACGGTCCGAAGGTAGCCGAGCATCTGCATGTGCAACCGGTAGTCGCGAAGCGCCACGGCACCGTCCTCAGGCGCCACCAGGTTCAGCGCCACGTTCCGTCCGTCGGCCTCAGCCAGCTCGAAGCCGTACACCATGGAGGTGAAGACGACGTTGGGTGCCGAGTTCCGGCCGACCTGGTGGATGTAGCGCAGCGTCACGTTGCAGCCGGGGGACCCCTGCGGCGTACCGCACTGGAGCATGCCCCGGTACGCGGCTTCGTCGGCGTCGGTCTCGGCGAGGGCGGCTGCGACTGCGAGCCCACCGCTGGCCAGCGCGGCCTGACGCATGACTGCGAAGTCCTCGGTGAACGTCACCTGGTCGGCCACGGCGCCGACCGCCCTCCCCTGGCGGGTCGTCATCGTCTCCATGTAGAGCTCACCCTGGCGGCCCGCCTTGTCGACCACCTCCGCCAACAGCTCCCGACGGTGCCCGCCGCTCACTGCGCCGAACTTGGCGAAGGCGTTGAAGAAGTGGTCGTGCCCCGACTCCCCCTGGCCGGGCTGAAACCCCTCCATCGACCAGGCGCCTATCACCTGGGTGCGGAACGCGAGATTGGTGACCGCATCGGCGGCGGGCCGCTGGCCGGCGGCGCACGGTGGGAACGTCGCCACGATCGTCACCGTGTTGATGCACATCCCATCGCCTGCGGCCAAGCGGATCAAGGTCTCCGTCGACACCGCTCCGGACAAGTGGCTGTGAAGGTCGCCCCCCTTTGGCAGATCGAGCACGAACGACCGCAGCTGGGCGGGGTCGAGGCGCGCCCGCGCCAGGTAGCTTTCGACGCCGGACTCGCCGCCCGTGGTGAGCTGGGCCCCCGCCGGAGCGGCAACCAACGAGACGGCGACCACCACCAACGCCAGCGAGAGGCCCACGGCCTTCCGAGGACGCAACAACCGCTGACCCACCGTGATCTCCTCTGGTCTTCCCCAGCCGCCAACGAACGTGGTGGGTCCGCCGAGCCTCCGGACCCGCCGGGTCGGAGCCTAGCTAGCGCTCGCGGCACGGTCAACGGCATCCGGTCACCTCACGCCTCAACCGGCGCGTTCGCTCCGACCCGAATGGCGTCCTCTGTGACCTGCGCCGCCAACTTGGCGGGGACGGGCAGGGCGCACCCAGGGCGACGGTTCCAGGGGCCGGCCCGCGGCGGCTCTTACAGCTCGCCGATCACCATGTCGTCGATGTAGATGATGTCCCCGGCCGGCGTCGGCCTCCTCTGACTCGCCCGGTCCGATCCGAGGATCAGCTCATCTATGCTTCGCGTCGTCCGACTATGGACTACTGGCGAGGAGAACAATCCGGTGGATGTTCGTAAGCTCGGGGCCGAGTTGCTCGGTACCTTTTGGCTCGTCCTTGGGGGATGCGGATCGGCGGTGCTCGCCGCTGGCTTCATGCCCGATACGCACCTCGGCATCGGCCTGGTTGGGGTCAGCCTGGCGTTCGGCCTGACCGTCCTGACGGGCGCCTACGCGTTCGGCCACATCTCCGGTGGCCACTTCAACCCTGCCGTCTCGGTCGGCGCGGCGATCTCGGGCCGGATGGCCTGGAAGGACGCCGGCATC
>JANMRJ010000623.1:0-2948 GCA_031370985.1 Acidimicrobiales bacterium | reverse complement strand
GCCCGGGGATCGCGGATCGCGTTCTGGGTGACCACGGCCATGAGGATGACGAAGAACAGCGGGTAGCCGACATCGACAAGGCCGTACGTCGCCACCGAGCCGTAGGGGTCGCCGGCCGGGTCGGCGGCGATGGTACTGAGGGCGCCCCGGGCGGCCGAGGCCACGAGCGTGCGGCAGCGCTCGGCGTGGGACGGCTCGGGAGGAGGTGGGGCCGGCGGCCGGTCGTCGGAGGGATCGCCGCCCTCGGTGCCGGCGGGGACATCGTGCCCGATGGGTCGTTCGGCCATGCGTCCACCTTAGGATCGAGTTCGGCACCCTACGGGGCCACGGCTAGGGCGAGCGCTCCTCATCCCACCCGCGCAGGATCTCCCACGTGTAGATACCCGTGCTGTGGCCGTCGTTCCAGGTGAAGTTCAGGCCCCAGTTGCCGACCTCGCGGGCCGACTCGATGCGCAGCACTGCCGGCGCACCGTCACCGGGCCACGCCTCCAGCCCCTGCTCCCGCCGGCCCCGGCACTCGGCGCACAGGCAGTTGACCCGGAGCTCCTCCAACCCGAACCGGCCGACGCGGCCGTCCTCCCAGGTGACGGTGACGCCGCGCTCGCGCTCGACATCGACGCTGAGGGGGGTCAGGCGAGCGTGCCGTCGACGGAGATGTCGACGTTCCCGCGCAGCGCACCCGACACCGGGCAGGACGCCTCGGCCGCCTCCAGTCCCTCGCGGAACCCGGCCTCGTCGACACCCGGCACCTCGGCGGACACGTCCAGGGCGACGGCGGTGATGCCTGTGCCGGGCTTGAACGTGCAGGTGGCCTGGACCTCCAGGCGGGTCGGCGGGTGACCCCGGGAGCTGAGCTCGTTCGACAGCGCCATGGAGAAGCAGGCGGCGTGGGCGGCGGCGATGAGCTCCTCGGGGCTGGTCTTCCCACCGGGCTCCTCGGTGCGGGCGGGCCAGCTGACGCCAGCCTCGACGAACAACCCGCTCGACACCGCGGTGACGGTGCCGTTGCCCCCGAACAGGTCGCCTTCCCACACGGCACTCGCAGTTCTGTCGGCCATTGGCGTCTCCTCGGGCGTGGCGGTTGGCAACCAGACCTTAGGCGTCGCTCAGCCGGCGCCGCCGCGGGGTCAGCCCGCCGGCATGCCGGCGTCGGCCATGGCCCGCTTCAGTACGTCCTTGACGAGCGGGACCATCTCCGGGGGCGGGTTGTTGGACAGGAACAGCCGGAACTCCGTCACCGCTCCGGCCGGGTCGGCCCGGTCCTGGTAGAGGACCATGCCTTTGAAGAAGTGGGCGTCGGGGAAGCGGGGGTCGATGGAGATGGCCTGGTCGAGCGCGGTCAGGGCCAGGTCGGGAAGGCCCGCCCGCTTCAGGAGCCACGCCCGGTACGCCAGGGCCTGCACGTTCCGCGGGTCGGTCTTGAGCACCTCGTCGTAGACCTTCAGGGCCTCAGCGGCCTTGCCCTGGCCCTCCAGGTCGAGGGCCTGCTGCATCCTGCCGGAAGGGCTGTCGGGGAGCGACCCGGTGATCGGCGCGCCGGCGCCCCGCTGGCCGGCGAACTGGTACACGGCCCCGAGGGCGAAGGCGGCGATGATCACGACCACGCCGACGGTGACGATGAGAGACCGCTTCGTGCGGATGTCCGGCTCGGGCTTCCGGCCCCGTGCCGCCTTGGCCGGGCCACGCTCGAGGGCGCGCAGGACGACGGCGGCCCGGGCGGTGTAGTCGGCGTGGAGGTCTTCGTAGTCGCGCGCGGAGAGCTCGCCGTTCGCCCGCTCCAGCTCGAGATCGCGGAGCGATGCCAACAGGAAATCGCGTTCCTCCTCCAGCTCGTCGCGACTGCTCAGTGTCATGACTCGCTGAAGCTCAGTGTCACGACCGCAGCGCCCGTTCGACCAGCTCCTGGTCGGCGGCGGAGATCCGGGCCGCGGCGGGCACCCGCCGCCGGCGGACGACCACGACCAGCCCGCCGACGACCCCCGCCACACCGACGATGGGCAGGGCCCACACCAGCCGGCTACGGGGCTGCAGCAGGATGTCCTCGCCGTAGCGGCTGACCAGGTAGTCCTTGATGGCGGTGTCGGTCTCGCCGGCCTCGACCCGCCGGCGCACCTCGTCGCGGATCGACTCGGCCGACGGCGCGTCGGACTGCTCGGCCGAGAGCCCCCGGCACGTCGGGCAGCGGATAACCGAGGTGATACGGCGGACCCGCTGGTCCTCGGTCGGCGGCCCCGACGGGCCCCGGGCGCCGATGGCCAGGGCGACAACGAGCACCAGGCCGAGGGCGGCCCAATTGAGGGCGACAAGGTTGAGCCGCCGGCTCACGACGACACCGCTTCCGGCTCGGGGACGGGGGCCAGCTCGGGGACGAGGGCTGGCTGGGCCGGCGACGCCGGCTCCGGTGTGGGCCGGCGCCGGCGCCGGCCCGGCCAGGCGGCCAGGAACGTGCCGAAGCCCATGACCGCGCCGCCCGCCCACAGCCAGGCGATGAGCGGTTGGACGTTGACACCGATCACTGCCACTCCGCCGGCATCGGGCGGGACGATGAGGGTGAGGTAGACGTCGGAGAACGGTCCGGTGTGGACCGACGGTGAGCCGATGGCCTGCGAGCCGAACCGGAACTGGTGCAGCGCCGGCGCGTAGACCTTGCCGCCGTCGACCCGGACCCGGGCCGAGGTCGTCTTCTTGCTCGGGCGCTCGACGGTGCTGGTGTCGAGGTAGGTGACGGTGTGGCCGGCCAGACTGGCCGACTCCCCCGGCGCCAACCGGAACTGCGCCCGGTGCCCGTAGGACGAGCTGGCTGCGAAGCCCACGGCCAGGAGGACGACGCCGAGGTGGACGACCATCCCGCCGTTTGACCGGCCCATCAAGGCCCGCCACATCGGCTGCCCACCCCGCCGGGCGGCCCGCACCGAGAGCGACAACTGGCGGAGGGCGGCGCCGGCGGC